>JAYEGK010000164.1:0-2470 GCA_034716265.1 Campylobacterota bacterium | reverse complement strand
TCCCCTACTCTTTTTAACACCTCATCTATCAATATCTCTGTTTCAGGACGAGGAATCAAAGCACCCTCTGCTATGTAAAACTCTTCACTATAAAAACTCACACTATTTGTTATATATTCAAACGGTTCATTTTTAGCTCGTCTTTGAACCCATTCAAAAAGTTTTTTTCTCTCTGTTACTTCACTATCTGAGTTAGTGATAAGCCAAAGTTCATCTTTTTTGAGATGTGCCATTAAAAGGAGTTGTGCTTCACGTGATGCTCTTAAAATATGGGGACTTAGTTGGATTGTTATCTCTTTTAGAGTCTCTTTAACAGTTTTTTTCTTCAAATCTTTTCTTTTTTCAAATTAATTTTACTATATACTTCCACTAAAAATTAAGGAATATTATGAAAACAATCACTTTTATTGGAAATGGTAATATGGCACTTAGTATAGCCAAAGGTTTACAAGATAGATATAAAATCGAGGTAGTTGGTAGAGATTTAGAAAAACTCACAAAATTTGAAAATGAGCTTGGTATCTCGATAGATAAACATCTCATCTCCAACTTTAATATGCAAGATAAAACGATACTTCTGTGTGTTAAACCTGCAAATGTAGAGGAGATAGCGACAAAGCTTCAAGGAGAAGCAAGAGTGATTTTTTCCGTTTTAGCAGGTACAAAAGTTCAAAAACTTAGAGAAAACCTCAAACCAAAAGCGGTAGTAAGAACGATGCCAAACCTAGCTGCAAGTGTGCAAAAATCTATGACAACATTAACAGGTGATATCGCATTTAAAGAGGAAGCGCAAGAGATTTTAGGTGCTATCGGTACAACACAATGGTTAAACAGTGAAAAAGAGATAGATATAGCAACTGCTTTAGCAGGAAGTGGTCCTGCTTACTTGGCACTTATGGCAGAAGCACTCGCAGATGGAGCTGTCAAACAGGGTCTTAAGCGTGATGACGCAATGACTATTATGAGAGGTTTATTTGGTGGTTTTGGAGAGTTGATACAAGATATTCATCCTGCTCTACTTAAAGATGGTGTTATGAGTCCAGGTGGTACTACTGCGGCAGGTTATGGAGCATTAGAGAATGCAAATGTTAGAGCTGGATGTATAGATGCCGTAGAGAAAGCTTATAAAAAAGCTTTAGAACTCTAAGCTAGGTACTAAAGTTTATAAAAACTTTAGTATCTCTTTTTCTATATCTTCTTTATCTATAATTGTTTTTTGAGTTACCTCTTTAGAAAATAGACCTTTTATCATAGATGGTATCTCCAGTTTAGCCTCTTTAGAGATAGACTCTAATGCTACTATATCTTCAGTATCAACTTCTTCTGTAAGAGCATTTGCTATCACTGGAGAAAATTTTGTCCACTCAGCAGTTGAGTAAGCGATAGTTTTAATCTCAGGATTTGAGCAACTCTCATAAGATTTTAAACAAGTTGCAGTATGTGGATCCATTAGGTAGCCATCATTTACAAATGTATCTTTGATATACTTTTTACCCTCATCCCCATTACAGAAATCTGCATCAAAAACCTCTCTAAGAGTTGTAAGTTCATCAGCTGTTAATACATAAGCATTTTTAACCTCTAAATCTTCCATTAACTCTCTAGTTCTCTCATATCCAAACATATCAAACAAAACTCTCTCAACATTTGATGATTTTAAGATATCCATGGCTGGTGATGTAGTACCAATTACACTACACTCATTCAAGTCATACTTACCATCTTTTATAAGTTTTGTTAGAACATTGTTTTCATTTGAAGAGATGATGATTTTTTCAACAGGAAGACCCATCTTCATAGCATAATAACCACCAAGAGCATTCCCAAAGTTTCCAGATGGAACGTTTAAGTAAACTTTTTCACCCATTGTTGTAGCTTCTTGACGAACTAACTCTAAGTAAGAGTGAATGTGATAAATAATTTGGAAAATAATACGACCAAAATTTACAGAGTTAGCAGCAGACAACGAAACATCTTTCTCTTTTAACTCCGCTTTAAAACTATCCGATGCAAGAAGCTGTTTTAGAGCATTTTGAGCATCATCAAAAACACCATTAATACCGATAACTTTTAAGTTACTAGCATCCTCTGTAACCATCTGTAAACGTTGAACATCACTTGTTCCACCATCAGGATATAAACAAGCCACCTGTACATTTGCACGATTTTTAAATGTCTCTAATGCAGCTGGACCAGTGTCACCACTTGTTGCAGCTAAGATAAGATAGTTTTGGTTAAGTTTTTGAGCGATAGATGAAAGAACTACACCAAAAGGTTGCAAAGCCATATCTTTAAATGCACGTGTTGGACCATGATAGAGTTCACTTACATAAAGATTTTCTTTTACTTTTACAACGGGAACTGGGTTCTTAGCATCATCAAACTTATCATAAAGGTTCAGTGCTTCATCTATAACCTCTGAATCTATATCTATCTCAAAACGAGTTAACATATCTTTTGCAAGTTCTTT
>JAYEGK010000163.1:0-12236 GCA_034716265.1 Campylobacterota bacterium | reverse complement strand
TCATAAAGCAGGAGCAACAACAAAAATATACAAATAACTTACAAATGTAGTGCAGGTAATTTTTTTAAAATCGCTAGAACTCCCTTGGGCTGGCTTTCTTTGAAATTTGATGGCAAAGATGGGTTAATCTATTGTGCATCATTGTTCTAACTCCCCTTTAACAATAGAAACCATATTTCTACTGATATTTTTTGAACTATATAAAGCGATATCTGAATCGCTACAAATTTTTTCTTTATCAACTATATTGTTTCCTTTAGCATTATAAAGACCTATAGAGATAGTTAGAAATTTATAGGAACTTTTACTATGTTCTATTTTTAAAGCTAAAATACTTTCTCGTATCTTATTTGAAAAATTTAAAGATTCTTTCTCATCTAAACCAATCAATAAAATAGCAAACTCCTCACCACCAATTCTAAAAGCATAATCATCGGCTCTACTTGTAGAGTTATTTAAAATTTTTGCAACACTTTGAAGAGCTTTATCACCACTGAGGTGTCCATAAGTATCATTATAACTTTTAAAGTGGTCTATATCTAGCATTAGATAGGTAAAATATGTATTATATCTTTTTGCTAGATCTATAGATTTTTGGAATGTTGTATCAAATATAGTTCTATTATAAAGTAACGTTAAACTATCTTTTATCGCTTGGTTTTGAGCTATTTTTTGTTTGTTTATATCTGTTTGAATCGACCTATATCCTTTGATATTGAACTTTTCATCAAAGATGGGAGTAATAGTAGAGCTAATCCAATAGTGAGTTGCATCTTTTTTTCTGTTTTGAAGTTCCCCATGCCACTCTTTCCCTGATGATATTTCTGACCATAACTCTTTATACTCTTCACTTCTTGTATGCTCACTTTTAAAAATTGAAACACAATTTCCTATGAGTTCATCCTTAGAGTAACCAGAGATTTTCACAACGGCATCTGTTACCTCTGTTATGATTCCTTGAGTATCTGTATGTAACATAATTAGATTGTTGTTTATTAGGGAGAGATGCTCTATCTCATCAATAGCTTTAAAAATTACCTCTATTAATCTCTTTTTAGTAAAGGGCTTTTTAATATAGGAGCTAATATTTATATCTATCGCATTTAAAAGTTTGTTATTATCATTAAATGCTGTCATCATAATGAGAGGGATATATTTATTGCTTTTTCGGATTTGCGTTACTAAGCTTAAACCATCTAGCTTTGGTATCTCAATATCTGAAAGTATAATGTCAGGGTTATATTTATGATATTTATTAAGGGCATCTTCCCCATCAAGAGCGATATATATCTTTTTAAAATATTGTTTTAAAAGGTATGTAACATTTTCAACTGTTTCAACATCATCTTCGATGTAAAGGAGTGTATATCTATTCATTGTAATATCTTACTATTTGTAATAATAAAGGTAGTTTGAGCATCTTTTGAGAACACTTCCAACCTCCCGTGCATACTGTTTTCAATAAGCATCTTTGCCATATATAAACCAATTCCTGTTCCCTCTTTTTTAAATTTTGTAGTAAAGTATGGGTTGAATATCTGTTCAATAGTATCTTTATCTATTCCACCACCATTATCACAGATATTAAGAGTTGTTTCTTTATTGTTTTCTAGGATTGAGATAAAAATATCTTTTTTGATACAGTTTGTTATCTCAAAGTTATCTATCGCATTGTTTAAAATCACAAGAATTATCTGTATATACTCATTTTCAAAACCATAAATTTCACTCTCTCTATTTTTTGGCAGATGAATAGTAATATCGTTTAATCTGCTCTCTAAAAGTTTTAAAGCTTTTTCGATTACTAAAAAGAGATTAAATAGGTTTTTCTTTTTATCGGGCATAAAAAAATTGGCAAAATCATCTATAGTTTGCGACATATAGGCTATATTTTTTTCACTACTCTCTATCTTTTTATTTATAAACTCTTTATCAATATTTTCCTCTTTTAGCACTTCATCTATCACTGCAAGACTTAAATTAACACGGTTAAGTGGTTGTCTCCATTGATGTGCAATATTACTTAACATCTCCCCCATACTTGCAAGTTTTGACTGTTTATATAAGATATGATTTTTTTCAATTAACTCCTCTCCTTGAATATTATATCTATATGCAAGTGCTAAAGATAGAAGTGTAAGTTCGAAAAATGAACCAAAAAATAGTGAATAGGAGGTAAAAAAGTTTACACTTAAAAGAGTAAGATTTCTAAGGTGAATGATAAATATACCCATCAATAACATCCCCCAAGCTAAAGCAAAAAATTTAGCATAGGGATTTTTAGATGAAAAGTGGAGGTAGATACTTGAACCTAATATAATAATAATAGAGATGAGAGAGAGAAAACTTGCTAAGAGAGATGCACTATAATAACTTAAAAAAAGAACTAACAGGGTCATAACAACATTTGCCCAAAAAAGAGTTTTGAGAAGTTTAAATAGTTTAGGTGATTGGTTGTTAATATGTAAAAAGTCGATAGTAAAGATAACAGCAAGAGTAGAGCCGATAGACATAAGAAATGGAACTATATAACTGTTTAAAAATGGAAAGTTTGGCCAAATATAGGCGGAGGAAAAACCGTTAAAGGATAGTAGAAAAAAGAGATAATTTATATGAAATATAAGATAGTATATATAGCTTCTATCTCTAATAAAAAGATAGAGAGTAAAATTATAGAGAAGCATAATAAAAGTAGCTCCAAAATAGAAACTAAAAACCATAGATTTTTCTAAAGAGTAGTCGATAAAATCTTCATATTGATGAATAAGGAGTTGAAGGTTCATACTTCCTTGAGTTTGAACCTTATAAAAAAAAGTTTTTGATTGGTTTTTTTCTAAAGTGATGATAAATGAGGGGTCTGGAATATTTCCATCATTATTGTATTTTCTTAAATCACCATACTCTCGTTGTAATATAATTTTATCATCTTTAAGTTCATAGATATCGATGTAGTCAAGCAGAGTATATGGAAGATGTAACACCTGTTTTGTAAGTTTTTGAGAGGAGTTCTTTAAATCTATTTTAAGCCAATAGATAGATTTTGAAAATCCAAAATTTGAATGCTTATAATTATAGGGTAAAAAAATCTGTTTTGTAATATCGATATTTTCAGCAATATCTATCTGTTCAAAGTATCTGATTTCACTTGTTATCTTTAGCTCTTTTGAAAAAAGTGTTAGAGAGAGAAAAAATAGTAGCAAAATATATTTCATAGAAAGATTATATCAAGAGTTTATAGAGTAAAAATGACATTTTGTATTCAAATCTTTCTTCAAACACATCTAAACACACATAAGATATAATCACACACTTTATAAATGGAGTTCATAATGAGCCAAATTAGCTACAAAGACGCAGGCGTTGATATAGACGCAGGTAACAGTTTCGTTGAAAATATTAAACCTCTTGTTAAATCTACTAAAATACCTGGTGTAATGGGTGGAATAGGTTCTTTTGCAGGAGCATTTGAACTTCCTACTGGTTTTAAAGAGCCTGTAATGCTTGCTGCAACTGATGGAGTTGGAACAAAGCTTAAACTTGCTATCGATAGCGGTATTCATAATACTGTTGGAATAGATTTGGTTGCTATGTGTGTGAATGACCTTTTATGTAACTTTGGTACTCCCTCGTTCTTTTTAGATTATTATGCAACAGGTAAACTTGATGTAAATATTGCTACAAATGTAGTAGCTGGTATTGCAGAGGGTTGTATTCAAAGTGAGTGTGCCTTGATAGGTGGTGAGACGGCTGAGATGCCTGGTATGTATAGCGAAGATGATTATGATTTAGCTGGATTTGCAGTAGGTGTTGCTGAAAAATCGGAGATGGATAGAGTTTCATTAGTAAAAGCTGGTCATAAACTTATAGCACTTCCAAGTTCTGGACTTCACTCAAATGGATTCTCTTTAGCTCGTAAAGTATTATTTGATAAGATGGAGATGAAATTTGAAGATGATTTTAATGGAAAACCATTAATAGAGTCTCTTTTAACACCTACAAATATCTATGTAAAAACATTTAAAAAATTACGTAATGAGATTGTAGCGATGGCACATATTACAGGTGGTGGTATTGTTGAAAATCTTCCACGTGTTCTTCCTGAAAACCTAATGGCTGAAGTAAAAGAGGATAGTATCAGAGTGCTTCCTATCTTTGAACTGATGGCTCCACATGTTGAAAGAGCTGAGATGTTCAGAGCATTTAATATGGGTGTTGGAATGATACTTGTAGTTGAAGATGCAGATGTTGAAAAAGTGTTAGCTGGTGCTGAGGGTTCTTATCTTATTGGTGAGATTAAAGAGGGAAGTCGTGAAGCGGTGATGGTATAAGATACCAATGTAGTAGAGGTGTTTTAGCACCTCTACTATTTAGAAAATTTCTAAATTAAAATCTATACACTAAATCAAAGCTTACACTTGTTTGACTATGGATTGTAGTGCTTGTTTGAGCCATTTGTTCACTAGATAAAAAATTATCATAAGATATCTCTGATTCTGGAGCATATACTATTGCTGTTGCAAGTGACATCTGTTCATTAATTCTAAAACATCCTCCCACTGTATAATGAGATTCTATAATACCTGGAAATCCTAAAGTATTAAATGTATTTACTAAGCCTGCAGTTAAATTTTCACTATTTGTTGTTTTTGATTCAGATATTGGACTATTTGCATAGTTATACCCTAAACGAAAAGCCATACCTTTCATCTTATACTCATAACCTAACGCATAAACAGTTTGATTTTCCCAATTAAAATCTTGATATCCTTTTGCATCTTCCCAGTTTATCTGTTTTATATCAAAAGCAAAACTATTTTGAGCATAAACATAACTTACCCCTATACCAATTTCAGCAGGAGTTGATAATATATCATTTTTGTATGTTGTTACACCCATTGCACCAATAGCAGATGTTAAAACACCTTTATAAAACATATCTATCTGTGATTTATAGGTAGCACCTATTGTAAAATCTGCTACTTGGTATGCTAGACCTAAGTTATACCCAAATTTAAGGTCTTGTGCCATACCTGCACCAACATTTTTAGAAGAAGTCACTTTAGCCATTTCAGCATCAATTATAGTTTGATCAGTAACCCCTTGAGCCATCATTCCACCAGCAGCCATTGCTTGTTGAATGTTTTGAGACATATTATAATTAATATCTAAAGAACCATATTGAAGTACTGGTGTAATACCTACACTAAAATTATCATTTTTATACGCTAAAGGAAGAGCAAACTGCATAAGTTGTAAGTTTGTAACCATCTCCATTTGACCTGTATTTTTACTACCACGATAATCAACACCCATACCAGCAGTTCCCCAAATACCTATACCCATATAAAAATTATCATTAATTTTACCAGCAATAGATACTTCAGGAATTACATTTAAGTCCGAAGCACTTGTCCCTTCTCCTGTTTCATCTCCTAACTGTCCTAAATTCATGCTATTAGTATTGGAAACATCAGGCATAAAAAACATACCACCAAAAGAAACTTCAGTTGCAGTAACAGAAGTGATAAGAGCAACATTGGCAAGACCAGACTCCGCTCCATGAGAAATACCTATTCCTGTTCCACCCATTGCACGTGCTTCTGCACCTGTTGCGATGAGGTTAGAACCATTTGTTGCATATAAGGAGGTTGTTCCCAGTATTAGCGTTAGTGCTAAAGTTAATTGAGTTGGTCTGTTCATTTTCTATCCTTTTAGGTATATAATAAAATATTATACTTTAATTTTATAAAAATATAAAAAAATTATAGGAGATAAATTCTTAAAGAAGATTGTATTTCATTAGCAATTAACAACTTTTGTTAAAAAAGTAGAGAAAAGAAAAGAGTGGCAGTAGAAAACAGTGTTTTTATTGAAAAATATAGTTTGAGGGTTTTTAAAGTAAAAAGGCTCCTCTCCAGATACCTGCGGCACATAATCAAATCGGGTGTGCTGCTGTATTCCTACCCTGACACATTATCCAAAATGACCATTGCACAGGTCTAAAGAGAAGTGGTAAAATTATATCTTGATAAACTTAAAATAAATATATTTATCTTGGAATTGTAGCTATCGCTTCAGTTATCGCTTTAAAATGTGCATCATAATCAAAATCTGCATTATTATCAGCTGCTGAGAGTTCCATCGCTTTTGCCATCTCATACACTTCATTGAACTTTAAATTACCAGCACTTCCTTTGATAGAGTGAGCAAATACTTTAATATTGGAGAAATCTTTATCTTTAATAGCAGTTTTCAAGTTGTCTAAAATAGAGACAGATTCATCTAAAAAACTCCCTATTAACATCGGCATATGTTTTGGTTTAAGTCCTATTAAAGCTGCCATCTCTTCAAAGTTTATATCTGAATAATCTACATTTTGTATCGCCATAATACTATCCTCTTTTTTATAGTATGATAACATAAATTTAAAAAAAAGGGATAGTCCACTATGTTATACATTGTGACAGCATTGAAATCAGAAGCTCAAGCTTTTGTAGAAAAATATAGTTTAAAACAGGAAAAGTTAGGAAAATATAAGATATTTAAAAATAAAAATATTATTTTAATCATAGGTGGAATAGGTGTTTATAGTGCTAGATTAGCCACACAAACATTGATAAATCAGTTTGATATAACAGATGATGATATCTATCTCAATGTTGGTATCTGTGGAGCAGATAGAAGTTTTGAGATAGGAGAGCTCATTGAGATAGGTTCTATCGTTTATGAAGAACAAAACTATGAGATTAACAGAAGAATCTCTCATAAGATTTATTGTTCCGATGAGGAGGTATCGACAGATAATCATACTCTTGTAGATATGGAATCTTTTGGTTTCTATGATGCAGTGGTTCATTCAACAGCTATTAAAAAGAGCTTTATTTTTAAAGTTGTTAGTGATCATTTTGAACCTGAAACAATTACTAAAGATATGACGAAATCACTTCTATTTAATAAAATAGATGATATAAATAAAATAATTTTCAGATAGGATTGTAATTGAAATATTTTTTATCTATTTTAGTAGTAGTTTTAACATTAGATGCAAAAAGTCTAGATAATATAGAGGAAGAGATTGTTAAAAAACAGATAGGACGTATGCTTATCGTTGGTTTTGATAATAGAATGGTCAATAAACACTCTAAAATTGTTCAATATATTCAAAAATATGATTTAGGTGGAGTGATACTTTTTGATAAACATTTTAAATATAGAGGAAAGGTTAAAAATATTACCTCCCCTCAACAGTTAACTCGTTTAACACAAAGGTTGAAATCTTTTGCTCATAAACCTCTTTTGATATCTATAGATCAAGAGGGAGGAAAAGTTGCAAGATTAAAACCTAAAGATGGTTTTATTAAAGTACCATCCGCTTTTAATATATCAAAAATGGATGTGATAAAAGCAAAAAAAACTTATGACAAACAATCTAAAATGCTTTATAATTGTGGGATAAACTGTAATTTTGCTCCTGTTGTTGATCTGGCTGTTAATCCAAAAAATAGAGTGATATCGGGTTTACAACGCTCTTTTGGCAATCTCAGCAGTACCACAAAATATGCAAAAATATTTATCCAAAGTCAAAAAGATAATAATATTATTAGTGTTTTAAAACATTTTCCAGGGCATGGCTCCTCCTTTGGGGATTCTCATAAAGGTTTTGTAGATATATCTAAAACATGGACAACAAGAGAGCTAGAACCCTATAAAGAGCTGATGAAAGATAACAATATAGATATGATTATGACAGCTCATGTTTTTAACTCATATCTCGATAAAAGATACCCCGCAACACTCTCCTTTAAGATAAATAGTGAACTCTTAAGAGGTAAGCTCAACTATAAAGGGCTTATAGTAAGTGATGATATGCAGATGAAAGCTATTACAAAACATTATTCATTAAAACAGAGTGTTACTCTAGCTATCAATGCAGGGGTTGATATTCTTCTTTTTGGAAATCAGTTAGCAACACAAGATGTAGATGAACTTGTTGAAGTTATATATGAACAGATAAAAAAGGGTGCTATAAAATATGAGAGAATTTTAGAGTCAAACAGGAGAATAGAAAATCTACACACAAAACACTCTATTGTTTATAAGCCAATTAAGTTTGGAGATGAGCGTATTGCACTTACAAAAGAGTATATTAAAATTCATTATGGATTAGATGTAGAAGATATTAGGATAAAACCTAAAAGTATAGTATTGCACTGGACAGGTTTGATGAAGTTTTCTTGGTGTTTTAACTCGATGAATCAAGAAAAAATCATATCAGATAGAGCCTATATAAAAAGAGCAGGTTTACTGAATGTCTCAGCACACTTTTTAATTCAACGAGATGGAACAATAAATCAGTTAATGCCAGATAATTGGATGGCACGTCATGTGATAGGGCTTAACTATAATGCTATCGGTATAGAAAATATTGGAGGAAAGGGGAACAGATCTGAAGATTTAACAGAGGCTCAAGTTATCGCAAATGTTAAATTGATTCAATATCTAAAACAGAAGTATCCCGATATTGAGTATCTTTTAGGGCATTTTGAGTATTTTGATATGGAAAAAACACCATTATGGTTGGAGTTAAATAAACGTTACAGAACCTATAAAGATGACCCTGGTCCAAAGTTTATGAAAAGTGTAAGAGAGAAGATTAAGGATCTAAATCTAAAATCACCATATTCTTCCGCCAATACCCACGACCACCCTTAAGAGATAGACAGTGATACTCTGGAAACTTTGTTTTATACTCTTGGAGTCTATCAAGTGAAGCATTGCCACTATCACAATAAAATACAAAAACTGTACCTTTTGGATATTTTTTGAGTTCAAAAGGGTTATAAAGAGTTGTAGAGGCTTTTTCGATGGGAGAGTTGATAGTATCCACTAAAATAACTGCAACACCCTCTAACTCCAATCTTTTTCTATTTTCTAGAAGCTCTTTTTGGCTCCACTCATCTGGATAATTCATAGTTGCCTTTTATTTAATTAAAATAGTTTTGGAACGATACTTTTTTTTAGCTTTATGTAGTATAAAATGCTACAATGGCACTAATTTAAGTTAAGCTGGAGAGCAACAATTGGATAGAGATGACAAAAAGATTTACTGAAGTAAACTGTTGGACAAAATTTTTTGTAATGGCATTTTTGCCTTTTATGTTTTTTATATCTCTGATAGTTGGATTTTTAAATATCATTCCCCTTGATGTAGCAACTCACTCTTTGATAATCATAGGCTTTATTCTTTTTATATTTTTAATTTTTATTGCTCATAATGCAACTTATAGTGCCTGTATTATGGATAAACTGAAGGATGATTTAGAGAGAGATATTGAGGATAAGTTAGAAAAAAATATTCTTAAAATCGAAATGGAGACAAAATCTATTTTAGATATAGATCAGTTTTTAGAAAAATATTATAAAGATATTAGAAACCGTAACTTTGTTTCAGTCGCACCCTCTATTTTTCCTATGCTTGGTATCTTAGGAACATTTATCGCTATCTCTATCTCGATGCCTGATTTTATAGTAACAGATGTAGAGGCATTAGATAAAGAGATATCTCTTCTACTGAGTAGTGTAGGATCTGCTTTTTATAGCTCTATCTATGGAGTTTTTCTATCACTTCTTTGGATATATTTTGAAAAACAGGGATTAGCTAAGGTTGATAACTATTCAAATAGAATAAAAGAAAATTTTGAAGATAAAATCTGGACAGAGGATGAGCTTACAATATATAGATATACTCAATATGATCTAAAAGAGAATAGGTTTTTAGCTGCTTTAGAGGAAACCTTTAATAGTGATTTATTACAAACTATCAGTAACAATAATATGTCGAAGATAAAAGATTCGATGGATGAGATGAATAGTAGTTTTACAGATATATCAACAAAATTAAATGAAAGCTCTTTAAATCTGATAAATGCTCTTCACGAAGTAGACAACTCAAAAACAGCAGTAACAACAAGAAACCAGATAGATAAATCATTGATAGAGTTTACAGATGCTATGAAAAGGTTTGAGAGATCAACGAGATCTTTAGAATTAGAGTTAAAAGAGAGATAGATGTTTCAAAAACAATCAGATAGAGAAGAGATAAGTTTTTGGCTCTCTTATACCAGTTTGATGGTTGGATTGCTGTTTATTTTTATTCTTCTTATTGGAGCTATTTTTCTAAAATCGATAGTTTTAAAATCAAATGTTGAAAAAGATAGGAAGATAGAGGAACTTAATGCACAGATCATTTTGATGCAAAATATATCTCAAGAGCAAAAAGTAAAGATTAAGAGTGTAACAGGTGTTAAGTTAAAAGTGATTGCAGAGTTAAAGGAGAGCTTAGGTAAAAATATCTCTTTTGATACAAAAAGTGGTTCTTTACGCTTATCTTCAAATATTCTTTTTGATAAAGGGAGTTTTATACTCAAAGAGAGAGCAAAAATAGAACTAAAAAATGTTTTTATAAACTATATCGGCTCATTACTCTCAAATAAAACAGTTAAAAATAAACTAGATAGAATAGTGATAGAGGGGCATACCGATAGTGATGGAACCTATCTCTTAAATCTCAACCTATCCCAACAGCGTGCTTATGCCGTAATGAACTATCTTCTTAGTTTAGAGTTTACAAAAAGAAATAATCTTCAAGCACTTCTTGTTGCAAGTGGACGCTCCTATTTAGATACTATTACTAACGATAAAAATCAAGAGGATAAGTTACTTTCACGACGTATCGAGATTAAGTTTAGATTGAAAAATGATGATGCTATGTATCAGATAGAGAGGATATTAGACTCCGTGCCAAGCACGGAATGACTAAATTGGAAGAACACGAATATTTTTAGAAAGTTTCTCTTTTAGAGTTGATTCTATCGCATAAAGTGTTCCTGTTGAACTTGAAGAACAACTACTACAAGCACCTAAGTAGCGAATATAAACATCAGTATACTCATCACTTTTCTTGATATCTATAACTTCCATATTCCCACCATCCATGATTAGGAATTGACGGATATTTTCATCTACGATAGCATCAACAGCTTTAATCTGCTGAACTAATGTCATATCTTCAAATTTAGCATTACCATTAGCACTTGCATCAGCAGCCGCTTTCATCTTCTCTTCATCCATCTCTTTACGAGTATCTGAAAGAATATCTACTAAGTAGTAATCCTTAGCTTCATGTCCACCAGGTTTGATACATGATTTACAAAATGCACCCGCTTTCGTGTAGTCGATAATCTGCTCAACAGTTTGAAGGTCATTAAGTTTGATAACCTCTTGAAGTGTTGTAAGAGAGACTCTAGCACATTCACAAACGATAATCTCCTCTTCAAAACTCTCACTATCAACACCAAGATAAAGTCCTGCCGCTTTTTTGATAACGTCGTAAGCCATAACAGAACAGTGCATCTTTTGAGGTGGAACGGCTGGCGTCTCTGGGTCATCACGAAGAGCCATCTCAACATCGATATTTGTAATTTTTACCGCTTCTTGAACAGTTTTATCGATACAAAGTTCAGTCATAACATCTGAAGACGCGATAGCCGTACCACAACCAAAAGATTTAAACTTTGAGTTGATGATTTTATCTGTTGTAGGGTCTATCTCCCAGTATAGACGTACCGCATCACCACAAGATTCAGCACCAAAATCAGCAACGATTAGTTTGTTACCGCGTTTCTCAGCTTCCCCTTGAAAGATTTCACCTTGGTGTTGAGGGTTGTTCATAAGTGTTGTTACTTTATTCGAATACGCGTCCCAAAGAGACTCGCCTAACATATCAGCTTTTGCCATAATATATTCTCCTATATTTTATTTTTTAGTATTTTACTCTTTAGTGCATTTCGCAAGCTTGCGCTTCGCCACCCTCTGTTGGTTGCTGTTTTGCAAATGAGCTAGAGATTGCTCTAAGTCTTGCAACCGCTTCTTTAAAATGGTTAATAGTGTATTCAACCTCTTCATCCGTAGTAAAACGTGAAAGTGAAAGTCTGATACCTGTATGCGCTAACTCATTGTCTGCACCGATAGCTAACATAACAGTATTAGCTTCTAAATCTTCACTTGCACAAGCTGAGCCAGTTGATGCACCTATCTGACCGTTGTTTAAATCCCAAAGCATACCTTCACCCTCAACACCTCTAATAGATATTTAATTATTGTTTGGTGTACGTTTTGTTCTATCACCAACTGTAAACGTATCACTTAATTTAAGAAGTTCATCTTCTAAATGATCA
>JAYEGK010000162.1:0-12287 GCA_034716265.1 Campylobacterota bacterium | reverse complement strand
TATCCAATTTTTGAATACTCACCTGCTTTAAAACCTGTTCAATAGAGGGACGATGTATCTCGATACCTATAAATAAAATATCTGGATTATTTATAGCTTGATGTAAAAGATGTCTTCCAGAACCAAAACCTACCTCTATTCTTACCTCTCTATCGGTAGGGAAATCTGAAGCAAAATACTCTATATTTTTTAAAACATCTACCTCCTCTAAATGAATATTTTTAGCATTTAAGGGAACATTTGAAGAGAGTATATTTAAGTTAGCGAGTTGTGCATATGTCAACAATGCTTTATGTACATTAAATATCGATGCTGGTCGTGTGAGCTTATCTGTTTTTACTAAATTTCGTTCTCCATCCTTTTTAAGAACTAAAAAAAACTCATCCTCCTCAACTTTAACTGATATTAACTGCTCATCAGTATGGTTTGCATTTTGAGCTTGAAAATTAAACGTAACACTATCTTTTGTTAAAGGAAACTCTATTGTTTTAAACTCTTCTATATGTAAATGTGGCATTATTTCTCATCTAATTTTAAATTTTCATCGGGCATCATAGATTCACTTATCACACCCATATCTTCAACTGGTACAACAACCATTTTTTCAACAGGTTTCTCAGCCAAAACTTTAACCTCAACCTCTTCACTATATTTTGAAACAACTGAATCTTTATCAAAAGCAGCTATTTTATAAAAATAGCTATTACCTACTTTTATATTTTTATCTATAAATGTTGTGCCTGTAATATCATCAAAGATCTTTTCTGTTTTATCAAACCAACCCTCTTTTTCAATTTTCACAACTCTATATTTTTTTGTTCGACTATCTATATTGTTCCATTTTATCTCTATTTTATTATCAAAAAATCTGGATACCACTATTTTTGGTGTTTTTGGTTTAGATATAGTCATTCCAACTATTGTATTTTTATCATATACACTCTCCAATCCATCAACATCAACAGCACTTACTCTATAAAAAAACTTTTTACCATCTTCCTCGACATTATCTGTATAATAGTTGTTATAGAGTGTCGCTATAAGTTTATAGTTTCCATCTACACTTTGTGCTTTATAGATGTAGTATTGATGAAACTGTTTTGAATCTGATCTGTTCCATTTTAAATCAATTTTTTTTGCTAAAGTTTTCGTTGCATTAATATTAATTATCTTTGAAGGTAGTTCTCTTGTGATAACATCCACACTCAGACTCGGTTTTGAGATAATTTTATCAAATGTTTCCACTCTAACTCTATATCTATACTTATAGTTATCTTCCAACTCTTTATCTATAAACTCTGCATTCAATCGACCATCTATCTTTGCGATAGTTTGATACTCTTTTTCTAGTAATGTTCTTCTCTCAATAATATAACTTTTAACTTTTGTATTACTATGGGGTCTCCAGATGATTTTAGCACTTCTTGGCATACCTGTGATACTATGTATCCATGTTACAGAATCTAAAAAATCTAAAGATTTTACCTTTACCACTTGACTAAGTTTTGATTCACTCTCTTTAGAAACTGTTTTAAAGGCATAACTGTAAAGAGTATTAGGTCGAATATTGTTATCAACATAGTGTGTTGCAAATCTATTATCGATAGTTTCATAATATTTTGATTGCTTATAGATATCGATAGAGGTTACATCGGAGTTATTTAAACTTTTCCACTCAAAAGCGATAGCATTTATATCTGCAAAAACACCATTTTGTGTTAGTGTAACAACAGGAAGAGTTAGATCAACTTTTAACTCTTTTTTAGGTTCTGGAGAAGCTCCACAACCACTAAATATCAGTAATGAAACTGTTGATAATGTAGTTAGTATCCATAACTTCATTTAAACTCTCCACATCAAATTTTTTATCTAAGTAATCTTGTGTAAAACTATCAAAACTGGCACTAAAAGAGAGTTTCTCTTTCGTTTTTGGATGAATAAAATATATAGAGTATGCATGAAGAAGAACTCTATCTACCTTCTCCTCTTTAGGTGTCACTGCATATATATGGTCACCAATAATATGACGATTAATACTCTCTAGATGCACTCTTATCTGATGTGTACGTCCTGTAAAAAGTTTACATGCAACAAGCTGATTTTTTTCATCTTTTGATAAAGCTAACTGCTTAAAGATAGTTTTGGCATATTTACCTGTTTCTGTACAAGCCATCTTAAGTCGATTATTACCACTTCTACCTATATTTTTTTCAATAACGGTAATATCATCTTTAAGAGGAGGATTAAGTATCGCTATATAATAACGTCCCATACTTTTATCTTGCAGTTGTTGGGATAAAAACTCATGAGCTTCATTCGTCTTGGCTATCACCATCGCTCCACTAGTACCTTTATCTAAACGATGTACAATTCCATGACGCTCCTCTCCACTAATAGTAGACAAACGGATACCTTTATGTTTTAACCAATCAACTAAAGTAGCTTCTTTCACACTTGGTGCAGGATGAACAGTGACTCCACTTGGTTTATTGATAACTAAAAGCTCTTCATCTTCATAGATCACCTCAACATCAAAATCAACATCGAGAGCCTTCTTCTCTTTAGGAGCAGGAAAATTCACTTTAACAGTTTGTGAAATTTTCAATTTTATACCTGGTTTTTTAACAACTTTATTGTCAATAAAAACAGACCCTGACTTAATAAGTTGTGCTATTTGAGAACGTGTTTGTCCTATTTTAACTGATAAAAATAGATCTAAACGCTCTATTTTTTCACAACTATAAACTTCTATCTCATTCATATCATCTACCTTATATGCTACAATTCTTTATATTTTTGTATGGAGTTCCAAACTTGTGGAAATTTGATAAACGTATTTTAGCACAATTTGACTTTTTTTCTATTATTTTAATAATACCTTTAGTAATTATTTCACATTGGTTAATAGGAGAAGTTGTCCCCGCTTTAGCACAAAAACAGAGCGCCTATGTTGGTATCGCTGTAATCACATTCTTTTTTGTATTTATTTTACCTATTAGAAGACTTAGCTATCTTATTCCCTTTATATACTGGTTTAATATTTTACTTTTAATAGCGGTAGAATTTTTTGGACATGCAAGACTTGGTGCACAACGGTGGATAGAACTACCCTTTATAAATGCAACTATCCAACCCTCAGAGTTCGTAAAACCTGCTCTTATATTGATGTTGGCTTATTTAATAAAAAAAGACCCTCCCCCCATCAATGGATACAGAATAAAACAGTTTTTAAAAATAAGCTTCTATATTCTAATCCCCTTTATATTGATAGCCAAAGAGCCTGATTTGGGAACAGCACTTATACTTTTACTGATGGGTTATGGTGTACTGTTTATAATAGGAGTTTATTGGAAAATATGGGCGACTATTATTGTCGGGGTTCTTCTTCTCTCTCCCTTAGCTTATAAATTTATGCTTCATGATTATCAAAAAACAAGAATAAAAGATTTTTTAAGTGAAAAACCATCCTATCATGTGCAACAATCTATAATAGCAATAGGCTCAGGTGGTCTTACAGGAAAAAGTAAAGAGGAAGCGACACAAACACAGATGAGATTTTTACCTATCGCTACCAGTGATTTTATATTTGCCTTTTTAGTAGAAAGAACAGGCTTTTTAGGTGCATTAGCCGTTATTCTAATCTATGTTATGCTTATTTTACATCTATTGAGTCTAAGTTACTTTAATAAAGACTATTTTATAAAAGTTGTAACTATTGCTATATCATTTATGATATTTATCTATATGGGTGTAAATATATCGATGACAATAGGATATGCCCCAGTAGTTGGAGTACCTCTTCCTATGTTTAGTTATGGAGGAAGTAGTTTTATCAACTTCATCATACTATTTGCAATTATGCAAAATTTAGTTACCTTTCGATACAGAGATATGTATGACAAAAGTGGTATCAAAAGTTTTTTATAAAAAGATGATACAATCAAGAAAAATAAAAGGCTACTAATGGATGATAATATTTTCAATAGATTACAGATATCTATAAATAAAACCTACTATACAACAAAGAGATATAATATTCCATCAACTTTTACATTGATGTATCATCACAAAGCATTAACTCCTCAAGAGTTAGGAGCATTTGTTCGTCAATCGGATCACTTTATTAAGATTGATGAAAATCATTACTTTATAAACTTTATGTTTACAGAGCAAAATAATGCATTTAAAGCATCTCAAAATCTTATTTTTTCACTTGATAAATATTTTAATGATATACATACAGCTATCGCAATAGATACATTTGATGAATCAAACTCTCCACGATTAGTTTATAATAGACTCAAACAGATATTACAGGAGATTAAACAAGATTCATATTCAAGAATAGAGGATGAAAATATTTTAAATGGGGTTTTATAACTCTATTTAAAAAATAGCTTTTTTAACTACATTACAAAATGACAATTAAATTTTTAAATAGGAATAAAAATCAGGAATGGCGCGGTGGACGAGACTCGAACTCGCGACCCCCTGCGTGACAGGCAGGTATTCTAACCAACTGAACTACCACCGCGCATAAATTGTAAGAATTTTAAAATGGTGGGCATTACAAGACTCGAACTTGTGACATCTACCTTGTAAGGGTAGCGCTCTACCAACTGAGCTAAACGCCCATTTTAAAATTTTAAAAACACCAAAATTTGGCGACCCCTAAAGGATTTGAACCTCTGTTCCTACCATGAAGTGATAGTGTCCTTGGCCACTAGACGAAAGGGTCACTTTTACTTTCACAAACGAAAGGTTTCTAACAAATGGTGGGCATTACAAGACTCGAACTTGTGACATCTACCTTGTAAGGGTAGCGCTCTACCAACTGAGCTAAACGCCCATTAAAATAAAACATAATGGCGCGGTGGACGAGACTCGAACTCGCGACCCCCTGCGTGACAGGCAGGTATTCTAACCAACTGAACTACCACCGCATATATTTCTGTTTTAATTTAAATGGTGTCCTGTGATGGATTCGAACCATCGGCCACATCATTAAAAGTGACGTGCTCTACCAGCTGAGCTAACAAGACATTCTATTTTTAACAACCATTGCTGTTTGTTGGCAGAATTATAGACAAATAAAAACACAATGTCAAGTCTTTTTAAAAGAATTCTAAATTTCTTTTAAAAAAAGAGTTTTTCATCTGACAAAACAAGCATTTTTATAGCTTCTAAAGCACTCTGTTGCTGTATATAGTTCCTATCTCCTTTAAATAAAAATCGAACCTCCTTATGCTCTTGTTTGGTTCTTACTCCAATAAAGACTGTACCAACTGGCTTTTTATCTGTTCCTCCTCCATCCCCTGCAATACCACTAATAGATAAAGAAAAATCTGCATGAGTAACATTTAAAGTCCCCTCACTCATCTCTTTGACAACCTCTGAACTCACTGCACCATATCTATTTAAGATATCAGCATCTATTCCTAACCAATTTTCTTTTAACTCATTTGAATAGGTCACTAAAGAGCCATCTAATATCTGTGAAGCTCCATTTTGCTTTGTGAAATAGTAACTCAACAATCCACCCGTACAACTCTCAGCAAAAGAGATTTTCTTATCTACACCTGTTAATCTCTCTATTATATGTTCTATAATATTTGATGATACAATCGTTTTACTATCAAGTGGTTCTTTAATAGCATTAAGAAACTTAGATATATTTCCATATTTTTTACTTGAAAGATTTAAAAGAAACCATCCATCAATAATAGTTATCAACTCAATATTAATCTCATAAGTTTTCGCGACAGGAGCTAATAAACTATTGATATTATCTTCACCCTCATAAAAAATCTGTACACTTAAAGCTACCTCTTTATCATCGATAAAAATATTTGGCATTTTTTGCATCTCATCTATATGTAATACATTAATAAGGGAATCTTTATATTCTAAAAGATAGTTTCCCTCTTTATATTGATGACTTTTTTGAGGAATTAAAACAGATCCCCTTAAAATTTGATTATCACTTGTGACAGTACATATCAATTTTCCTACCGTAGTGAATGTTTGTTTTGTTGTAACAATTATAATTTTATTTGCACTGTTGAGTTTATGTTCTAAATAAAGAAATAGTGAGTTGTCTTTCTCTTTAAAAAATGTTATTGAACTTATAAAATCTACTTTTTTTTCTATCTCTCTGATTATATATTCTTGTAAAGGTTTATTATAAATAAACTTGCTACCTATAAATAGAAGATCTAATTTCATAATTTGCACTACCTTATATACTTAAAATTAATTTTACAAAATTATAGCACTATTTTAAATATAAAGATGTTCTTAATTACCATAAAGATATAATGCAAAAATTTTAGAATAACTTTATTTGGGGCAAAAATGGACTACAAAGACACTTTACTTTTACCAACTACTGCATTCGCAATGCGCGGAAACTTAATCAACAATGAGCCTAAACGCTATGCGAAATGGGATAAAAACAAAGTTTACGAGAAGATGAAAGCTAATCGTAAAGATGCTGAGAGCTTTACTCTTCATGATGGACCTCCCTATGCTAATGGTCATATTCATATCGGTCATGCTCTAAATAAAGTCCTTAAAGATATTATTGTTAAAAATAACTATTTTAATGGAAAATCTGTACGCTTTACTCCAGGTTGGGATTGTCATGGTCTTCCAATCGAGCAACAAGTTGAGAAAAAACTTGGTGGTAAAAAGAAAAAAGAGCTTCTTCAAACACATGAAGTTCGTAAACTCTGTCGTGATCATGCTGCAAAATTTGTAGATATTCAAAAAGAGGAGTTTAAAACTCTTGGTATTTTAGCTGATTGGAAAAATCCTTATGTTACGATGGATTATAAATTTGAAGCAAATATCTACCGTACTCTCTGTTCAGTAGCTAAAAAAGGTCTTCTTGTTGAAAGAAGTAAACCTGTTTACTGGTCTTGGGCTGAGAGAACAGCACTCGCAGAAGCCGAAGTTGAGTATGAGGATAAAGAGTCTCACTCTATCTATGTAGCATTTGAACTTAGTGATGAGGCAAAAGCAAAAGCACAGATAGAGACTAAAGCATCTTTAGTTATCTGGACTACTACACCATGGACACTTCCATCAAATACAGGTATCTCTCTTCACCCTGACGAGAAATATGTTTTAACTACAGATGGATATATAGTAGCAAAAGCTCTTTTTGAATCTCTTCTTGAACTAGGTGTAGTAAAGGGTGAGATAGAAAAAGAGATAGATGCTAAACTTTTTGAAAATCAAGTTGCTATAAACCCTCTTAATGGTAGAAGTTCAAAAATCGTTTTAGGTGACCATGTCCTTATGGATAGTGGTACAGGTGGTGTTCATACAGCTCCTGGTCATGGTGAAGATGATTACCGTGTTGGTCTAAAATATGATTTAGAAGTAGTGATGCCTGTTGATGAGACTGGCTGTTTTGATGAAACAGTTGTAAAAGAGAAACTCCTTCCAAATCCTGAAGAGTTTGTTGGAAAACTTATCTTTAAATGTAACGATGCTATCTTGGAACTTTTAGGCGATGCTCTTCTTCAAGAATCCAAATTTACTCACTCCTATCCACACTGCTGGAGAAGTCATACTCCACTTATCTTTAGAGCAACAAAACAGTGGTTTATCTCTGTAGATGAGAAACCTGAAGGTCAAGAGCAAACACTCAGAGAAAATGCACTTAGCGAAGTGGAAAAAACTCTTTTTGTTCCTGAAACAGGAAGAAATAGACTAAACTCTATGGTAGAAAATAGACCAGACTGGTGTATCTCTCGTCAGCGTGACTGGGGTGTTCCTATCGCATTTTTTAGAGTAAAAGCTACTGGTGAAGTTATCTTTGATGAGAAAGTTCTTAATTATGTTGCTATGATTTTTGAGATGCAAGGAAGTGATGCTTGGTACTCTATGCCTATAGAAAGCCTACTTTACCCTGGTGCTGGTTATAAAGCTGATGAAGTGGAAAAGGTAGATGATATTTTAGACGTATGGTTTGATAGTGGTTCAACTTGGAACTCTGTTTTAAAATCACGTAACTATGATGCTGGTAACTATCAAGCTGACCTTTATGTAGAGGGTTCTGACCAACATCGTGGTTGGTTCCAATCTTCACTTTTCCTCTCTTGTGCTGTTGAACATAAAGCACCCTATAAAGGTGTATTAACTCATGGCTTTACAGTTGATGACAAAGGCGAAAAGATGTCTAAGTCAAAAGGGAATGTTATCGCTCCTGAGAAAGTCTTAAAAGAGTATGGAAGTGAGATACTACGTCTATGGGTAGCTTCCTCTGATTATCAAGGTGATCTAAAAATCTCTCAAGGTATCTTAAAACAGATCTCTGAAAATTATAGAAAACTAAGAAATACATTTAGAATTATGTTAGCAAATATCAATGACTTAGAAACTTTAGTAGAGTACAAAGATATGGGTGAACTAGATAAATGGATTTTAGATGTTGCATCAAATGTGTTTACTGAGGTTCACAAAGCATTTAGCGAGTATAACTTTGTAAATGGTATGAGTACATTAAATAACTTTATCGCTAATGAATTAAGTGGTATGTATATAGATATGACAAAAGATTCTCTTTACTGTAATGAAAAAGATGGACAGAGAAGAAAAGCTTCTCAAAGTGCAATGGCTATCATCACAAAAACTCTACTGATGTTAATGGCTCCTGTTCTTACTTACACTTGTGATGAGATTATAGAACATGCTCCTACTGTTATAAAAGGTGAAGCTGAGTCTATTTTTGATTTAGTGTATGAACCTATCGTAACGGGTGAATCTAACTTTAACGCTGAGTATATGACTAAAGCTCGTGAAGGTTTTGGTTCTGTTGTTGATGGACTTAAGAAAGAGAAAACTATTAAAAGCACTTTAGAGTTAATTATCTCTACTAAATCAGAAATAGCTCTAAATATAGCAAGTGTTGATGCTGAAGATTGGTTCGTTGTCTCTTCAGTGGCAGATACAGAAATAACAGATGCACTAGGTAGTTTTGAAGTAGATGGCGATACATTTACTATATCAAAAGCAACTGCACACAAATGTCCTAGATGTTGGAAGTTCCAAGCAACTGCTGAGAACTGTACTTGTGCTAGATGTGAAAGTGTAGTAAATGCCTAATATTGCAGAACCAGTTTCAATAACATTTATCGGAGTAACTATAGCTCTAATATCTGTTGTTATTGGGATTGGGGTATTTTTAGTTAAAAAATATAAATAAGGAAACCCAGTGATTACATTAAAAGAAGCTCTAACATTATCAACAGAAGAATTAAACAGATTTAAAGAAGAGTTAAAAACTAAAATCGAAGCTCGTCCAGAGTTAAATGCTTACATCGACATCAACAGTGTTGGCGAAGGTGTTCCTATCGCTATAAAAGATAATATACAGGTAAAAGATTGGTCTATTACATCAGGTTCAAATATTTTACAAGGTTATATCGCTCCATACAACGCAACTGTTATCGAAAAGATGAAAGAGGCTGGTCTTAGCCCTTTTGGTAGAGTAAATATGGATGAGTTTGCTATGGGTTCAACTACTGAATCCAGCTTTTATGGTAAAACTCAAAATCCTCATAACTCCGAGTATGTTCCAGGGGGGAGCTCTGGTGGTTCTGCCGCTGCTGTTGGTGCTGGTTTAGCTATCGCAGCACTAGGAAGTGATACCGGTGGAAGTATCCGTCAACCTGCCGCTTTTTGTGGTATCGTTGGAATGAAACCTACTTATGGTCGTGTTTCACGTTATGGTTTAGGTGCTTATGCTTCATCACTTGATCAGATAGGTCCTATGACTCAAAATGTTGAAGATGCGGCTATTTTGTATGACATAATTAGTGGTTCAGATGAGAAAGACTCTACAAATGCTAAAAAAGATGACAAAGTCACACCATCTCTAAATGCTGAGAGAAAGCTTACTATCGCGGTACTTCCAAAGTATGTTGAAGATGCTTCACAAGACGTGAAAGATGCTTACGCAAAAGCTATTGAAGCACTCAAAGTTGCAGGTCATACCATCGTTGAAAAAGAGATGATGGACGCTAAGTTTGATATTTCAGCTTACTATATTACAGCAACGGCTGAAGCTACAACTAACCTTGCACGTTATGACGGTATCCGTTATGGTAATCGCGTTGAGGGTAAAAACTTAGAAGATACGTTTGTTCAAACTCGTAGTAACGGTTTTGGCGATGAAGTAAAACGTCGTATCATGCTTGGTAACTTTGTACTCTCAAGTGGTTACTATGAAGCTTACTATGTAAAAGCGCAGAAAACTCGTCATATCATCAAAGATAACTATGACAAAATTTTTGAAGATGTAGATTTGATTTTATCTCCTATTGCTCCAGATGTTGCACCAAAATTTGGAGAGCTGAAAAACCCTATGGATATGTATCTAAGTGACATCTACTCTATAAGCGTAAACCTTGCTGGTCTTCCTGCACTTTCACTTCCTATTATGAAAAATAGAGATGGTATGCCTGTTGGTCTTCAACTCATCGCTAAAGCTTATGATGAGCAGACTCTTTTTGATGGTTCCTTGAGTTTAGAAAAGCAGATTAATTATAAATAGTTTTATAGTTTAGGGGATGGTAGTATCTCTATTTATTCCCTTATACTACATTAATAAAACAAGACAAAAAATAAAAATTTCTTATTTAACTTCCTTACAAGCAACCATCTCCCAACCTCTAAAGACTAATACAATTTTTATAAACTTTTTACCCATATCATATTGTTTGAGTTGTTTAGTAGCATCTTCTATTCTCGATTTTAAAATCTCTTTATATTTTTTCTTACTTCTACTTATATATTTTAGCTCTATCATCACTCCATAAGGTACTTCCTCTTTTACAGGTTCGAGTAATATATCGATATAGCCTTTATTTGACTCCACTTCACTTTTGAGAGTATAAAAGTTATTGAGATTGAGGTAAGCCAACATATAAGCTTTTATAAAATTCTCACCATCTATAAAATCTCTTATTGAAGATGAGTTCTTAATCATTTCAGCTATATAGTGAAAAACATCTAAATCTTTATTTATGGCAAGTTGTGCTAATTTTTCATCTATTTTTTCTGTACTAATATTATAATTCTCAAAATCAGTATAAGCATAGTGGATAAATTCAGAGAGTAATTTTCTTATTGTTTGATTTGGAATTTTTAGGTTTAGTTGGAATAGATTTTTCTCAAGTGTCATAAATCCCAAACTAAACATAAAAGATTTGAAATTATCTTCATTAGTGAGTTCAAATGCACTAAAGCTATCTTTTATTTTTGTCGTAGTTACCTGTTTTCCTAAAATCAGATTATTCAACATCTCAAAATTACCATTGAGTTTCTTATTAGTGTAAACTAAATATCTAAGTTTTGTGTAGTCTGTTCTTACATTTACATCTATTAAATCATCCGGTTCTCTATTGTATTGAATGAGAGCTTTCATATAGTAAAGAATCATATCACTATTATAAATAGTATGTTTTATATCTTTATGAAACTTATAGCTATTGTACCATTGATCACAAATAGAGATAATTCTCTCTTTTTTGTTTTCAAGTTTATAAAACTCTATCATCTCTATCAGTTCATCTTTTGTTACTCCTACCATATCATTTAAATTTTCATTAAGTGATAGATTGTCAGCTATATTACTTCCGCTTGTAACATCATAAAGAGCCAATGGAGAAACTCCTGTAATAAACATCTTTTTTATAGCACTTGTTGTCCCATATTTTAACATTGTAAAAAACTCTTTATATATTGCACTTTTTGAAGTTACTATATTTTTATAGGTATTCATATCACTTACAAGAAGTTTCGTTACAAAATTATCATATTCATCGATTAAAATATAGATTGGTAGATTTTTCTTAGAAGACTCTCTTAATACAAATTCTAACTTATCTATTGGATTTGAAATATCAAGCTTATCTATATTGTATTTTTCAATAAAATCATTTAATACAAAATTGATATGATTTCTAAAACTACTCTCATAATCTGTAATATCAACTGCACTAAAATCAAACCTCATAACATAAAAACTATTTTTTAATGGTGTTGGATTAGTAAATACATATGTGTTTTGAAATATAGATTGAAACTCATCTTTATATTGAATATCATAATAGTATTCAAGCATAGAGATAGTAAGAGATTTTCCAAATCTTCTAGGTCGTAAAAAATATAAAAAGTTTGCTTCATCTTCAATTTTTTCAATAAAAGAGGTTTTATCTATATAATAGTAGTCCTCCTGTAATACTCTTCTAAAATCACTTAATCCATAGGGGAGT
>JAYEGK010000161.1:0-2502 GCA_034716265.1 Campylobacterota bacterium | reverse complement strand
CAAAACCATCACTATCTATATCTCCCCAATAAAATATATTTTTATCTTCTAACCAATCCACATTTTTTAAAACCTCAACACCATAGCCACTTCCAAAAATAACAGTAGAGTTTTTCAAAGGGGGAAAAGAGAGTGTTGTTATCTTATTTTCAACAATAAAAATATTTTTAGAGAGAAGTTCTAAACTTTTAAACTCATTAACAGGAGTAGATATATCACTCAATCCTCCAATGGTTTGAGTTGTATCTAAAATTCTAAATCTTATAAGAGGTTGAGGGTATTTAAAAAAATACTTTTTCTCAAAACCGTAGTTTGATAATGTTTTTATCTCCTCTTTATAATCTTTTCTATCCAATAAAATAGTTAAAAAACTATCTAAGATTTTTCTATTTCTCTCAATAAACTTTGTATCTATACCCTCTATATTCAACTCTCGAATATAGATATTTACTTGAGGGGTTTTTATGAAAAAGTCATACACTAAAAAGAGTTTATCCCAACGAGTGCTATTTTCTAAAATTACAGATGGTTTTTCCAATAAAGTTGTTTTCAACAGGGGGTATTTCAGGACTATATGTTGATATAAAGATACAAACTCTTCAAACTCCCGCTCTTTAGAGATATAAGATAAAAAATCTTTTCTCTCTCTAAAATGGATAACTATGGGAAGTTTTTGAGTTCCTAAACTTTTAAAATGAAACTCTTGATACTCCATCTCAAAAACCTCTTTTTTTAAACTATTTAGCTCTTTAATAAGCTGAGAATAGTTGTCACGAATATCTATCTGCTTGACCTTTTTTAACTTTATCTCTAAAGGAAAAAGATTTTCTGATACTATAAAATCTTTCCATACTTTACCACTAGTATAGATTTTAAGAACTTTTTGGAAAATCTCTTCTATATTGTAAAATTTAGGCATTTTTATTTTGAATAAACTCTTCGATACTCATAGATAGTAAAGTAGAGTTTTTCCCATCTTGATTATGCACAAAATGGACACTATTTACAAATGGCTCTATTATATTTATCTTCTGTTTTGGTGTTATCACTAAAAGTTGTAACTCTAGTTTTTCAAAAAGTCGTAATGCGTAACGGCTACTCTCATCACTTCCTCGTCCAAAAGCTTCATCAATCATCACAAATCGAAAGGAACGAGTTTTAAGATTTTCATAATCTAAACCATATTGAAATGCTAAAGAGGATGCTAAAACAGTATAAGCTAATTTCTCTTTCTGTCCACCAGACTTTCCACCACTATGTGGATAATACTCCTTCTCACTGCCATCACTCAAATAACGTTCCATCGCTGAAAAATCAAACCAGTTTCTTACATCGGTAACAAGTTTCCTCCATTTTTTATCTATCTCACTATAACCCTCTCGTCCTTTTAAACGTTCAATAATCTCTTTAACTTGAATAAACTTCTCTTCATCATAGTTATTTTCACTATCAATAGAACCCGATATAGCACTTTTTAAACTCTGCATAAACTCTCGTATATCTATCGTTGTTGATTTTTGAGCCATCAGCTCTATATAGCTACCATCGTTATACTCTATATCTTTTAAGGAGTCATTTATCTTCTGGATTTTAGACTCTATCTCTCCTGCTTGATGCTCTAGTTCCGATTGGACTATCACTATATTTTGAATCGTTTTTTCACGAAAAAGAGCTTTAAATCGTTTTTCCCACTTTGGTAAATCATCTTTTTTGAGACTAACAAGTTGCTTTCTAAACTCTCCTAAAGATTCAATAGATGCATCAAAATCTTTCGCTTCTGCCTTAAACTCACTCACAAAAATACTCATAAACTCAATAACTTTTTGAGAACTTCTTAATGCTATTCTATTAGAACTATCTATCTGTTTTTGTATAAACTCTCTTACTTTTATCTCCTCTCTTTTTATATTTGAAAGGTTTAACTTTTCAGTTATTATATTTTGAGATAAAAGTTCTATGGAACTTTTGAGTTTTTCTAAAAGTTTAATATTTTCTATAAGAGATTTTGCTTCCTTTAGCTCCTCTGTTTTTTGAGTTTGATTTCCTTTAAGTTCTCCTATTTTTTGACTGAGTTTATCTACATTCTCTTTTTGGAGTGCAATATTTTGCACAGTTTTCTCTATCTTCTCTTGTAACAACTCTAAAATATTGGAACTTTTTTTAAGCTGTTCTCGCTCCTCCTCTAACTCCTCTATCTTTTTAGCATAAAGGTAATAATCTATCTCTTCAAAACTTTTATAAGCTATAACATCACGAAGCGTATCTCTGAAATTTTGCATATTTTGAATTTTTCTATCTATTGTTTTTAGTTTCGTAGCGATAAAGTTCATCTTTTCAGTCTCTAAAAGAATATCCTCCTCTATCTTTTGCAATTTACTACTATTTTCCCACCCTAAAATCCATCTTCTACTATCATTAATATCAAACCTATCATCTTTTTCATGTCTTGAAAAATCTGTTTTAAACTGTCCTGTTAATGTCAATGCTTTTTTAAACCGTTTA
>JAYEGK010000160.1:0-2507 GCA_034716265.1 Campylobacterota bacterium | reverse complement strand
TTATCTGCTTTAATAGTGGGTCCATGTGTTGCCGCTCCTCTTGCTGGAGCATTAGTTTATATTGGTCAAACTGGAGATGCTATTCTTGGTGGAATGGCTCTCTTTGCTATGAGTATCGGTATGGGTATTCCTTTGATCGCTGTTGGTGTAAGTGCAGGTAAATTTATGCCAAAACCTGGAGCATGGATGACAATGGTAAATGCTATATTTGGTGTGATGATGCTTGGTGTAGCTGTATGGATGCTAGAACGTATTGTTGATAGTTATATAACGATGATGCTTTATTCTATATTAGGAATAGGATTTGCACTCTATCTAGGTGCATTTGAAAAAGAGGGTCATATTTTTAAGAAAACTGTTTCGATGATACTGTTTATCTATTCAGTATCACTTCTAATAGGAACTCTTGGTGGTTCAACAAGTATGAGTAAACCGTTGTCATTTCTACAGGCAGATGGATCTACTATTTCATTAGATAAAAGGTCAAATCACCCAGAGTTTATTACAATCAGCTCTTTAGAGGAGTTAGATAAACTTTTAGAGGAAAATAGAGGCAAAAAAATTATGTTAGATTTTTATGCTGATTGGTGTACGGCTTGTAAAGAGTTGGAGGAGGTTACCTTTATAGATAAAGATGTTCAAAATAGAATGGATGATTTTATCTTAATAAAAGCAGATTTGACATTGAACGGTTCAAAGGAGCAGGCATTGAGTAAAAAGTATGGAGTTTTTGGACCCCCTGCAATACTCTTTTTTGATGAAAATTCAAAGCTGTTACAATCTAAAACTGTTGTAGGATTTGTAAATCCAGAAGAGTTTTTCACACATCTAAATAGTATATAATTCTTTTTATCAAAGGAATTATATAGTATAATCCAACACAAAAATTTTCAAGCAATAGGAAGTTCATTTGCTCAAAAAAATATTATTCTCAATACCTCTTCTCTCAACATTATCTTATTCTCAAACACTTCATAATATTACAAGTGAAATTATCGCAACAAACCCTGAGATAAAAGAAAAAATCTACTATTATAACAGTGTAAAAGAGGAGTATAACTTTGTTAAATCTGGAAACTTACCAATAGTTGATTTTTCAATAAAATTTGGTAGAGAACATACAAACTCCCCATCTACAAGAAAAGAGACAGATGAAGGTTTGGGACTCTATAAATCTGAGAGCTCTTTAGAGGTGGTACAAAATCTTTTTGAAGGTTTTGCAACAGCAAATGCTATTGATGAACAGAAAGCTCGATACCTTTCTGCATCATTGGAAATTTTGGAAAAAACAAACTCTATCGCATTAAATGTAGCTCAAATTTATATTAATGTATTGAAGTATAAAGAGATGGTTATCCTTGCAAAAGAGAGTATTGAAACACATAAAAAAATATTAGTTCAGATAAAAGAGAAAGTAGATGCAGGATTTAGTCCAAGATCTGATATGTTACAGGTCCAAACAAGATATACTCTTGCCAAATCAAATCTTTTAACACAAAAAAATAATTTAGAGAATGAACTTATCAAATTTCATAAAATTTTAGGAAGATTTATCGCTAAAAAAGAGTTTGTTTTACCCTCTAGCCATTTTGATGTTCCAGATGATATCGATAGAGCAACGGAGCTAGCACTCAATACTCACCCTGCCATTAAAGTAAGTAATTTTAATGTTCAAGCAAGAAAATTTGCTTATGAAAAAGAGAAGAGGGGATACTATCCATCTGTTGATTTGATTTTAAAAGCTGAAAAGAATAACAATACATCAGCTATTGAAGGGGAAACAGATAGGTATTACGCTGGAGTTCAGCTCAAATATAATCTTTTTAATGGTTTTGCAGATGAAGCGACTATTCAACAAAATATTAGCAATATTCAAGAGGAGAACTCTTTAAGAGATAAGATAAGAAGACAGATTATTGAGTCTGTTCGATTATCTTGGAGTAGATATAGCTCATTAGTAAAAAAAGAGATAGTTTTAAAGGAACATGTTCTTTTTGCAGATCAAGCTAAAGAAGCGTATCTTGAGGAGTTTTTAATCGCAAAAAGAACACTGCTCGATATACTCAACATAGAAGGAGAGTTCAATAGTGCTAAAAAAGCTCAAACTGATAACTACTACACTATGCTCTATACAAAATATCAGTTGATGGATAGTTTAGGGATTTTATCCCAACAGCTGGGCTTAACTAGTTCTGAGTATGAATATGAAAAAGATAGTTTACCTTTAAATTTAGAAAGTGATAACGATCGTATTATCGATATGAAAGATATTTGTGATAAAACTATTAACACTATGGGAGTGAATAGATATGGTTGTCAAGAGATTATGGAAGAGGAGGAAGATGAGCAGATAGAGGAGCCTGCTCTTTTGGAACCAGTGAAAAAAATTAAACGAAAACCTGTTGTAAAACCAAAACCAAAAATAAACTCTATCGCTAAAGTTAAACCTGTGAAAAAGCAAGATGAAAAGGTAAAACGAAGTTTAGAAAAAGAGATGATATATTTTG
>JAYEGK010000159.1:0-2517 GCA_034716265.1 Campylobacterota bacterium | reverse complement strand
TATATCTCTTTAAATAAAAAATCTCTTGTATCTCTAAAATCATTCGTCCTTAATAACTCTTCTGCTTTATAATACTCACCATCACGAATAAAGAGTTTTGCTTTAATAATTAAAGCTTCTTGCATTCTATTTAATTGCGGGTATTGAGATTTAAAACTTTTTAAAAGTACAACAGCTTTAATATACTCTTTTTTTTCCATATACTCTTCATACTCTCTTAATATAGAATCATAATAAAGCTTCTCTGTCTTATTTGTTTGTGTCTGATAGTCATATAGGTACCTACGAACCTTTGCATACTCTCTATTTTTCATCGCAATTAAAGCGATAGCGTAACTATTTTCTAAACTGTTATCTCTATTGTAAAGAGCTGAAAAGATAAAAAAAGCTTTTGCAAACTCCTCTTTATTATAAGCATCATACCCCTGTTTCAAATCATATTTTAGTTTTGGTTTTATTAGGTGATGGAGAGCTGGATAGAGTTCTATATACTCTTTTTGTAGATCTAATGCTCGACTCACTCGACCTACTTTTATATAACTATAATATTGAGCAAGAATAGAATCATAAAAAAGCTTTGAACTCTTACTATCCTCTTCTCTGTAATCTACTAAGAAATCACGAATCTCTTTATACTTTTTCTCTCTTAAAAAAAGTAAACTCATAGCATAACTATTTTCAAGGTTTTTATCATACTTATAGAGCTGTTGAAATATTTTTTTTGCTTTTTTATACTCTTGTTTATTGTAAGCTTTGTAACCATTATCAAGAGTAAAATCTAACTTTGGCTTAGGAAGTTTACTCAGTTTTGGATAAACCCCGATATAGTTCTTTTGAAGTTCTACAGCCTCATCATTTTTTTTCATCCTCAATAGTCGTAGATAGGACTCAACAATAGAATCATAATAGAGCTTGGAGGCTTTTTTATCTTTTGTTCTATAAGGTTTCAGGTAGTTTCGAACAACCTCAAACTTCTCTCTTTGAAAAGCGACAAGAGCTAAAGCATAGGATGTTTCTACATTTTTTCTCTTTTCATAAAGCTCTAAAAAAATAACATTTGCTTTTGTATATCTTTTTTTGTCATATGCTCGATAACCATCACCAAGTGTCAATGGTTTTGGTTTTTTTACTACAACTGGTTTTGTATCTTCCTTAACAACTCTTTTTCTTATCTTCTCTTCAAGTGAAATAACTTTATACTTAATATTGTTCTCTTTTAAAAGTTGTATGTTTTTATTATAATTTTCAACTGTTTTAGTATCATTACATCTGAGTGAAACAAACTTAGTTTTTTTAAAAAAATAACATTTAAAACCTAGTTTATCAAACTTCTCTTTTTTATGCTCCAATATATCCATATACTCTATTTTACCCTTCATCAGTTCAAAGGTTACATGAAGTTTATTTGAGCTATTACTGTTTGCAAATATACTACTATAAAATAGTAAGTAAATAAAGAGAATACGCATAATAATCATCATCGTCGTCTTCTATCCTATCTTCTAGTTTTTTTCTAAAAAGTGTTCTATCTATATTAAAAATCTGTTCTATCTTTTGATAAACTGCTAGATGTCCAAAGGAGAGATTGTATATCGATATCTCACCTGTTTCAAGATTTGCCACACCTAATGGAACTCTGGGCATCATATCTATATAATTTTTATAGGGTTTTAGTAGTGCTCTTTTTTCATAGAGAGGTAGATTACTTCTCATTATATTTAATGGAACTCTAATCGCATCATATCCAAAAAGTTTATGTTTTAAAGGAAGATAATATCTATCCTCCCTTAAATTATAGATAACCCAATCGGAATTAAGTTCTAAAGAGGAAAATCTTGCTTTTTTCAATAATAAAATAGAACTTTTAATAAGTTTATTCCATATAATATCTTTATCCTTTTTTGCCATATATTCAAAAATTTCAAAAATAAGATAGGATGGATTTAGTTGAATAGCATCTGAACCTATCAACTTTTTTTCCCATGAAAGTAAAAAAGTTTCATTATTCACGGAAATTATTTGATGTTTTTTTATAGCATCAATGAGACTATCAGCATCCTTTTTATATGAAAACTCTCCTGTTCTTTCATACATAAGATATAAAGAGTAGGCTATCCATAAGTTTGCATCTGAAGCACTTGTCAAATCTAACATACACCAACATCTTTTTTTCCTGTCTCTTCCCCACTTCCAACCCATAAGTCCAGACTCATTTTTAACTAAATTATTTTTGCTCCAATTATATACTTTGTTAAAAACCTCTTTATCATCCATTTTATATGAAAAATAGAGTGTATAGCCTATCGATTCGGTATGGGTGATATTATGATTATGAGGATCAACAACTCTTCCATCTTTTTGAATAAAGTTTTTTTTAAAATTTTCCCACACCTGATACCTACTTTGTGAAGAGTACAAGGAGATCGATATCAAAAGTATAAAAAAAACTGTTCTCATCACTATTTTTATCTACCCTCAAAAAGTCGTTTTAACTCTACACCAATAGATGAATCTGTA
>JAYEGK010000158.1:0-2523 GCA_034716265.1 Campylobacterota bacterium | reverse complement strand
TGATTGTTGATAGTTCAATGATAAGTCACCATTGATAGATTCAAAAGAGTTACCTAAAGTTACACTATAATAGCTATTACCAGAATCTTCATCCATTTGTAAGCCATAAATAGCACCTGCATAAAAGCTACCAAAACTCTTATCAACAGTTAAATCAACTAACATACTATCACTATCTGAGTCTAAAACTTCAACATATACCATAGCACCAAGCTCAACACCTACATCATAAGAAGCACCTAAATATAGCTCACCAGAACCATCAAATGTATGTTTAAAATCTTCATTTGTACCATCTACACCAGTTGTTGTATATGTTACAAAACCAGCATCTATTCCAAGACCTGAAATCTCTTTAGCATAACCAGCATAGAGATCAATCTCTGTGCCTGTACTCATACCAGTTCCCCACATACCAGCGTAAACACCACTCTCATGTTCAATACCTAAAGTACCTTGAACTGTTGCAGAATTATTAGTTCCAGACCCACCTCTCCAAAGACTATTAGATGTAAATGTAACATCTCCAGAGACTGAAATAGCCTCGTTTGCTGTTTGAGATGCCAATAATGATGATGCAAGAAGTGTTGTTACTAAACTTAATTTTATTAATTTCATTTAATTCCTTTTAAATTTTTTATAAAAAGATTATTACATAGAAAGATTGAAAACTAATCTAAAAAATGTTTAATTTTTAATCATTTTTGATATTTTGAGCAAAACTTATCATACTGCAAAAATGTTCAGCATATAAAGCTGCACTTCCAACTAAGACACCATCTACATTACCTACACTCAAAACTTCTTGAGCATTGGTAACTTTTACACTTCCACCATATAAAAGTGGTGCAGTAGATTTTTCTTTTAAATCTTTGTGTATTTGAGCTATATCTTCAAGTGTCGGTGTTAAACCAGTACCAATCGCCCAAACAGGTTCATAAGCGATAATAAGGTTTTCATAGTTAGTATCTATCCCCTCATATTGAGCAGAGATATACTCCATCATTGCATCATTTCCAGCTTCACGCTTTTCTAAGGGCTCACCTACGCAGTAGAGTATTTTAAAACCCAACTCTTTATAGTAGTTGAATTTTTGTACTAACTCTTCTTGAGTTTCCCCTAAAACATGGCGACGTTCACTATGACCAATAAGGATAGTTTTGATCTTAAACTCTTCAAGTTGCTCATTTCCTATCTCACCAGTAAATGCACCGTTTTGTGTAGCATAAGCATTTTGAGCACCAATGATAACATCACCATTATGCTCATTTAAACTTGAAGTTGCAGGAAAAACTAAAACCTCTTGATTTAGATTATTTTTAGAAATATAATCTTCAAGTTCATCTATATATATATCAGTTTGTTTACGAGTAAAGTTAGTTTTTAAATTCGCTGCAATTATCATACTATTACTCCTTGATTATTAAAGATTCTACACCTGGAAGGATTTTACCCTCAAGCAGTTCAAGGGAAGCTCCACCACCAGTAGAGATAAAACTCATCTCATCATCAACACCAATACGTTGCACAAGGTCAGCAGTATCACCACCACCAACAACAGTTGTAGCATAACTATCTGCAACAAAGTGAGCTATTTTAGAGCTACCACGAGCAAATTTTTCCATCTCGTAAACACCCATTGGTCCATTCCAAAGAACTGTTTGAACATCATTTAGACCCTCACGGTAAAGTCTAACGGTAGCTGGTCCAATGTCAAGTCCCATCCAATCATCTGGAATCTCTTGCGCTGTTACAATCTTACTAACAGCATCTTCTGCGAATTTTTCAGCAGCTATAACATCTACTGGTAGGTAAAATTTAACTCCAAGACGTCTAGCTTCATCCATCACTTTTTGAGCATCATCAAGTAGATCATCTTCAACTAAAGATGCACCAATGTTATAACCCATCTGTTTTAAGAATGTAAATGCCATTCCCCCACCAATGAAGATTTTATCAACTTTTGGTAGTAGGTTTGTAAGTGCTTCAAGTTTTCCAGAAACCTTACTTCCACCAACGATAGCTGCAAAAGGGCGAGTTGGAGCATTGATAAGCTTACCAAAATACTGAATCTCACGGTCAAGTAAGAAACCAGCCGCTCTATGAGCAGCATCGAAAAACTTTGTAATTCCATGAACAGAAGAGTGAGCACGGTGAGAAACACCAAATGCGTCATTGATAAAAATTTCTGCCATATCAGCTAGTTTTTTAGATAACTCTTCATCATCATCTGTTTCACCCGCTTCAAAACGGAGGTTTTCTAAAAGAAGGATTTCACCCTCTTTTAAGTTTGTTGCTTTTGTTGTAGCATCTTCACCCACTACATCTTTTGCTAAAATCACATCATGTTTTAGTAGTTGATGAATTCTTCTTGCTACTGGAGCTAACGAGTACTTTTCATTTACTTCACCTTTTGGACGACCTAAGTGTGAAGCTAAAATAACACTACAATCTTGGTCTAAACAGAAGTTTATAGTTGATAAAGCTGAACGGATACGTCTATCATCAGAGATATTTCCAAAC
>JAYEGK010000157.1:0-2538 GCA_034716265.1 Campylobacterota bacterium | reverse complement strand
TCTTTACTCTTTTTGAAACTTTAAGAGTGAAGATCTGTTGTTATTTTCTAATGTTAAATTAAGATCTCTCGCACTAGTTTTAAACTTTATCATAAAATTTTTATTCCAGCTATTTTGATGAGATATGAGCGAAAAATATTTATGATTACTCTCTATCTTTTCACTATCTATTATATTTTCACTGTTTAGTTTAAACTTATAATCTGCCATTTCATCTTTTATATAGAGAGATATAACAAATATCTCTTCATCTACAAATCTATTTTTGTAGATATTATTAAGATATATCGCTGTAAAGAGACCTTCAACCCTCTCATTGAACTCTATTTTAGAGCTTTGTGTATTTGACTCGATATGTTCTGCTGTTTTATTCATATCAAAACTTGTGTAAGCATTTTTATAGGAGCATCCCTGAACCCCTAATAAAAAGAGTGTAACTAAAAAATATTTCATATTTCATCCAAAAAAAGTATCTTGAATTATATCTTATTAACCTCTTCTTTTGTATAATCTTTCAAATTTCAATATCAAAGAAGTATTTTTGAAAAAAAGATTAGCAGTTGCATTTACAGGACCATCTAACAGTGGAAAAACAACTATTATATTAAAAGTTGCAAGAAAATTGATCAACGAATATGATAAAAAAGTTGCTATTATTAAACATGATCCAGGCGATAAAGCTAGGTTTGATGTAGTTGGAAAAGATAGCTATAAATTTAGTGATACAGGTGCTGAAGTTATTGTTAGCTCTCCTAATAGAACAACCTATTTTTCTAAAGAAAATAAAGATTTAGATGAGATGATAAGGCTTTTTGATAATTTCGATATCTTACTTGTTGAGGGATTAAAAAGTCTACCCCTACCACGTATCAGTATCTTTAGAGGTTCACTTGATAGAGATTATTTTTCCTATATGAATGCTTTAGCGATAGATGAAACTATAGATATAAAAAAAGATAATGATATACCTAGAGATGTAGATATATTAGATTTAAACAATCCAGATGATGTTATCTCTTGGATATTAAAAAACGCAAAGGAAGTATAAATGAGAGATATATTTGATGCAATTCAAAGAAGTGCTATAAGAATTAAAGACGCTATAGATGTAAAAGATATCGGTTACTCACAACAGGAAAATAGTTCTGGTGAGACACAACTACAACTCGATATTCAGTGTGATATGATTATTGAAGAGGAGTTCTCAAATGTTTCTTCTGTGCATACCATAGCAAGTGAAGAGAAAGAGCATGAGCAACTTATGCATAAAGATGGAAAATATTTTATCGCTTATGATCCTCTTGATGGTTCCTCTTTAGTAGATGTAAACCTTAGTGTAGGTTCTATTTTTGGTATATATGAGAATGAGTTTGGTTCTGCTAAGATGGTAGCTTCCTGTTATGTTGTTTATGGACCACGTGTTGAGATGGTATTTGCAGAAAATAAAACAAAACTCTATCTTCTTCAAGCAGGAGAGTTTGAGTTTGTAAAAGAGATCCGTTTAAATGAAAAAGGTAAACTCAATGCTCCAGGTGGTACACAACAAAACTGGGCTCCCTATCATAAAGAGATGGTAGATGGTCTATTTGCAGAGGGTTATCGTCTGCGTTACTCTGGAGGAATGGTTCCAGACTTACACCAGATTTTACTTAAAGGTGGTGGACTTTTCTCCTATCCAGCAACAACAGATAAACCTGAAGGAAAACTACGTCGCCTTTTTGAAGTTTTTCCTTTTGCATTTATCTATGAAAAGTCAGGTGGTGGAGCGATAGATGGTCATAATGATTTGATGAGTCTAAGTCACTCCCATATTCACGATACTGCTGTATGTTTCTTTGGTTCAAACTATGAGATAAATAGAGTAAAAGAAGTTTATGCAAGAAACGCATAACTCACAAAAAGATAAGTTTGAACTTCATCTTGATGAAATGATCGTGCAACTTCAAACTTGTCAAAAAGAGAAAAATATAAAAAGTTGTAGTGATTGTGAAAACTATCTACTATGTGAATTACGAACAAACTATATAAAATCTGTTTACAACAGTATGTCTAAAGGGCAAACAGGTGGGTTTGAGTTTTAAAAGCTCTACTCACCCCACCCTAGTTTCTCTTTCAAAACATCAAAATAGTTAAAATCCTCTTTATGAATAAGTTGTGCCGTTTTAGTTGCCAACCCTATATGAACACTCTCCCCAATATCCAACTCATGCATATCTTGTCCATCTATAATCATCAATGCTGGATTTGAAGGTGTTTTCATCTCAATAGAAAACTCCCCTGGTAAAACAACTGGTCTTTGAGTTAAAGAGTGAGGACAGATAGGTGTCAGGGTAAAAACCTTTGTTAAAGGAAACAAAACAGGACCCCCTGCTGAAAGATTATAAGCCGTTGAACCTGTTGGTGTAGAAACGATAACACCATCACCATGATAGGTATTAAAAGATTTTCCATCTACTAATGTTTCTATACTAATCATATTTGTGATAGAGGGGCGAGTAAGAACAACATCATTAAATGCATGAAATATAAATTTTTCAT
>JAYEGK010000156.1:0-2542 GCA_034716265.1 Campylobacterota bacterium | reverse complement strand
TGCTGCATATCCTGCTGCCATAGCCACTGGATTTCCACTCAATGTTCCCGCTAGATAGACTGGACCTTCAGGTGATAACATAGCCATTATCTCCGCTCTTGCACCAAATGCACCAACAGGCATACCACCACCAATAACTTTTCCTAATGTAACTATATCTGGGGTAACACCAGTAATAGATTCTGCTCCATTTATAGTTGCACGAAATCCACTCATAACCTCATCAAAAATAAGTAATGCACCATTCTCTTCACAAAGAGTTTTAAGTTCATTTAAAAAAACTTTATCTGCTGGAACTAAACCCATATTTCCTGCTATTGGCTCGATAATAACACAAGCTATATCTTTAGAATCTGCAAAACATTTTTTTACACTCTCTATGTTGTTATACTCAGCTAAAAGTGTATGTTTTGTAAAATCTGCTGGAACACCTGGACTAGATGGATTTCCAAATGTAGCTGCCCCACTTCCCGCTTCTACTAAAAGAGCATCACTATGACCATGATAACACCCTGTAAACTTTACAATATCATCACGACCAGTAAAACCACGAGCAAGACGAATAGCTGACATTACCGCTTCTGTTCCCGAAGATACAAAACGTACCTTGTCGATAGAATCAAAAAATGAAACAACAAGTTTTGCTAACTCTGTTTCTGCTAAAGTTGGTGCTCCAAAACTAAGACCATGTTTTACCGCTTCTACAACAGCTTTTTCAATAGACTCATCTCTATGACCAAAGATAAGAGGCCCCCAACTTTGAACAAAATCGATATATTTATTACCATCTACATCTGTTAAATAAGCACCGTTACCCTCTGAGATAAAAATAGGAGTGCCTCCAACACTTTTAAATGCTCTAACAGGAGAATTTACTCCTCCGGGGATTAAACTTTGTGCTTCTTCAAATGCTTTAACTGATGTTTGTGTACTCATAATAAACCTTAAATTATATTTTTGTAATTATAGCTAACTCAAGGATAACTATTATAAAATATGCCATAAAAAAATTCCGAGAAAAAAAGAGGATTAGAAAGTGAAAAAATTTGAATAGAACATATTTTGCACTTTTTATAGCACTCTTAATACATCTTATACTTATTCTTCTCTTTTTTATCATAGATAAAAATCTTTCTACCATTAAAAAACCTGTTCAAAAAGAGGAGAAACGATTAAAAATTTCTCTAAAAGAGATTACAAAAAAGAAGATAATACAACCCCCTACTCCAATAGTACCACCTATGCCAAAAGGTTCTCAACTCAAAAAAATCATCAAACCAAAAACAGAGCCTAAGCCTAAGCCTAAACCTGAACCTCAAGTTCAAAAAAAAGTTATTCCAAAAAAAATAGAACCATTACCACTTAAAAATGAGCTATTAATACCTTTATTGCCAGAGAAAACAGAGAAAATAGTAACTAGAAAAAAAGAGATAAAAAAAGAAAAAGTGGTTGACCCTATGGCTTGGATGTATACGGATCACTCAACAAAAGAGGTTGAGGTTGTAGAGAAGAAAAACTATCCTCAAAACAATATCAATCAAAATATTAAAGAGCTTTATGGTGAAGAGTTTTCAAAACTAACAAAGGAGCAACAAAAGTATATATTGGACAATCAAGAGATTATGCGCAGAATCACACAACAAGTGCTTACTCGTGTAGCTCGTGTAAATATTAATAACTCTCTAAATGTAAATAGAACAAATGTTATTGAATTTTATCTTCATCCAAATGGGGATATGACAGATTTTCGATTTTTACAAAAAAGTGGTATTTTTACTCTTGATAGAACAACTAAAGAAACGATAGAGTATGCTTACAGTAGATACCCTCGTCCAGAGGAAAAAACACTTATAAGATACAATGTTTTTTACAATCTAGCTAGATATTAAATTGTGTATATCTTCTACATATTGTTCCTCTACACTACACTCTACTATCGACCCCTGAAAAAGTGAATGATTCTGTATCTTCTCTATAATTCCCTCAAGTCTTTTTTCACTCAAAATCATAAAATCATCACCCTCTACTCTAAAAACAACTGTTTTTGGATAAAGAGTATCTATAAATTCAGCAAATTTCACTAAAAATCTATCACCCTCCGCCCAACTATTTTGTGTATTGTAGTTTGAAAAATTGTGCAGTTCTATATTGTACATATATGCAGATGCTGAATCTAAATGATAACGCAGTATCAAAGAGAGATAATCAACTATAAAAAGATTTGTCAATCTATCTTTATAAAAATAAGCAAAACGTTGCTGTTCAATAGATGTTTGAGGAAGCTGTGTAATATCTTCATTGATACAGATATCTTTAAGAGCCAAAACAGCAGCACTTACCACTTCAGGATGAAAATGTTTTGCACTTAGATCCTCTAGCTCTTTTAATGCAACACTAACCGTTTTTCTAGGTTTATAAACACGGTTTGTTGTCATAGCATCAAAAGCATCTGCTATAATCATTATTCTACTTAATGGACGAATCTCCTCCCCCTTTAAGCCTTGTGGATAGCCTGTTCCATCATACTTTTCATGATGTTCTC
>JAYEGK010000155.1:0-2546 GCA_034716265.1 Campylobacterota bacterium | reverse complement strand
CTAGGGTTTAAGATAGATTATGAAAAAGAATCTTCCCTAAAATCGACTATTTCACGGCTAAAAGATGTTGTTCATATAGGTTTTCCTTGGATTAACGACTATAAGCTTTTAAAGCTTTGGCAAGATTTTTTATCTCTTTTTTTTAAACATCTCAAAGACTCTGAAAAACTCAATCCATTCTATTTTGATCTTATCCAAACTGCCTCTATCAACTGGTCTAAACAAAACCCTAAAAGAGTAGCTGTCGAATCTTATGTAAAACTATTAAAATATGAGGGACGCTTACATTTAGAACATAGATGTTTTTTATGTTCTGAGATGATTAAAGAGGATATATCATTAATTCGTGCTTATCTACCAACACACTATCGATGTACAAAAACATTGCCTATAGATAGAGAAGCTTTAGATAAGCTTTTAAGATACCATTCAACACTCTTTCTTAGTGATAAAGAGGTTGATAGACTTTGGGATATTTTGATGGAGGGACTATAAAAAGTAAAAATTATCTTTTGATAACAATACTTTTACTACTCACACTACATCTATCAATCATACCAAAAAAAGTTCCATACACTTTTGCAAAACTCTCTTTCTCCTCTGAAATAGTATCAAAATAGCTAAAATCTTTTTTATCTTCACATAAAACAGCTATGGTCAAATCTTTTGTTTTTACAATACCCTCATTTAAGTAGGCTTCTATTCCATCATATTCATCACTATTTGGATAGCTATATCTCCTATTTTTATCCATTTTTTTATTTGAATATAACAAAGAGAGTTCTCCATTTTCATACAACTGCACAACTGTTACATAGCCACTCTTTTGAGTTTTTATATCTATAAAATAATAGTTTCCAGCACTTATAGCATCTGGCTGTTGTATCTTTAAAAATCTATTTTCAATAGATACAAAAAGTTTTTTGAGGTTCTCTTTATCTATTGTAAAACTTCGATTTTCAATTATTAGTTTATTTTTAACGATTTTCACTTGAGGAAAAAAACCAAACTCACTTTCTAGCTCTTTTAAAAGAGGTGTTTGAAGAAGATAGCTATTTTTCTCTTTTGCAATACTCTCTACACTAGAAAATTTTAGTCGTACTTTTTGAGCAAAGGGAAGATTTATATATTTCAAAGCTATAAAATATTTTCCATCTCTATAGGTAGATTTTAGAAACTCTACACCCTCTAGCACTATATTACTACTCTCTTTTGTCTCTATTTTTGTACTCTGTTTATACTCTCCATCTATCTCTGACTCATTCATCTTTGTTAGTGTCTGTATCGTTGATTGGACTGTCTTTGATATATCTGCTTTGGCTCTTTTTTTTGCTTGTGCCTTTGTTTTTCCCTCTCCATAGCCTACTACTTCATAGCTTTTGGAGGGTAAACTATTTTCTACATACCAACTTGGAGGAGTTGCAAATAGTGTTGCGCAAAGTGCAACACTATAGACTATTTTTTGTATCAATGCTATAACCTTATCTTATTATTACCATCAAGTGTAGGTTCCTGTTTTTTCAATGCACCCAACTCATTTGATGTTTCACTTACTTTGTAAGATACCTCTTTATAAAGCATATTTACATCTTTTTTCCCATCTAAAAGAGATTTCATCACAAAATAACTAAACATTCTATGCCCTTTCTCTTCATACATATTTGAGTATTGTTTCTTTTGTCCAGCTGTTAAAACTACCATTTTAGATTTATCAAATATCACTTTTTTAGGAGCAAGTCTTGACCCTGCTACCCCTTTGATGATACTTACACCATCAGTAGCACCACTAAAACAGCTATCTACAAATGCTACAACTTTACTCGCTTTGGAATCACTCAACTGTTTATAGATACTTTTGAGAGAAAACACCTTTTCACCCACAATAAAATCTGGAATACCATCACTTGGAAGCATATAGGGTTCTCCACCTTTTACAGGGTCAGGAATACCGTGACCGTTGTAGTAAAAGTAGATAGTATCGCCATTTTTCACTTCACTCAGTAACAATCGTAACCTGTTTTTAATAGCTGTTCCTGTCGCCTTAGCATCTATAAGTGTATAACTATGTCTCTCTTTTATCCCCAAAGTTTTTTGCGCTACTTTTTTAAATGCTAACGCACTTCTTTGAGAGTATTTAATATTATCTGTTTCACTATAATTTTCTATCCCTATCGTAAATAACCATTTTTTAGGGTCTATTTTTGTAGCTTTTACTTTACTCAGAAGTGTAGGAATATCATCATCAAACTTTTGACCCTTTATCTCTTTGCCATCTCTATACGCCAAAGCTTCCACTTGGTAGATATCTTCTAAGTTTGGATTTTGAAGAGATAAGCGCATCTGTGAAGCACTCTCAAATTTTACTTTTTTCTCTTGTATCGCTACTTCTATTTTTTCAGGTATAAAATCTTTTGAGTTGAGTATAGCTCTATAACTCTCTCTTGCATACTTTGCATCGATAGATTTGAGAGTAATTTTATTATTTGCAAATTCAAAAACTGGTTTTGCTTCAACATCTTCTATATTTTCTGAAAAAGCTCTTGCAT
>JAYEGK010000154.1:0-2553 GCA_034716265.1 Campylobacterota bacterium | reverse complement strand
GTGCGATGTTTTTTGATAAATTGACACCGCTTAAAGATGAGGATCTTGATGATAAAATCAAGGAGCTTATGGATAAGACAGGTTTTGTAAGTAGTGGAGTTTTTGTAAGTGATGCTAGTAAACGTGATGCAAGATTAAATGCATATTTTGGTGGATTTGGTAAAGCTAAACGTGTTGTACTTTTTGATACATTGATAGAGAAGCTTACAACAAAGGAGTTACTTGCTGTTTTAGGTCATGAATTAGGACATTTTGCAAATGGTGATATCTATAAAAATATAGCTCTTGTTGGAGCGATGCTTTTTGCAATGTTTGGAATATTTGGAAATCTTCCTAGCTCTCTTTATTTGGAGATGGCTATGAGTGAAGAACCCTATCTTATGATGATACTATTAATGCTTTTTATGCCTGTGTTAGGATTTGTTATGATGCCAATTATGGGAATAGTTAGTAGACACAATGAATATGAAGCAGATAGAATGGGTAGTGAATTAGGCGGACCAGCTGGTGCAATAGAACTTGCAAATGCACTTCAAAAATTAGTGACTGAAAATAAAAGTTTTCCACTTTCACATCCACTCTATATATTTTTCCATTATACACATCCTCCAGTTTTAGAAAGACTTAAAGAGTTAGGTGTTGATATTAAAGAGGTTGATGAAAGTTCTTTACAAGGGAAGTGTGAGTCCAATATTTAACAAAAAAGAGAAGAAATTTAAAATTCTTCTCTTTTTCCTTGACATATAAATAAAATTACTCTATAATTCTGCCAACAAACAGCAATGATTGTTAAAACAAATGTCTTGTTAGCTCAGCTGGTAGAGCACGTCACTTTTAATGATGTGGCCGATGGTTCGAATCCATCACAGGACACCAATTTTTTTACAGTGTGGCCCCGTCGTCTAGCGGTTAGGATCCATGGTTTTCATCCATGTTACAGGAGTTCAATTCTCCTCGGGGTCACCAATTAAAGCAATTTTTTTGCTTGAAAACTTTTTTCAAAATACATAATGTGGCCCCGTCGTCTAGCGGTTAGGATCCATGGTTTTCATCCATGTTACAGGAGTTCAATTCTCCTCGGGGTCACCACTCACATAAAATAAATCAAAATTCAACTTAAGAAATGATAATGTTTAAAATCTATATTGATGCAGATGCTTTCCCTAATTTATTAAAACCAATCCTATTAAAACAGATAGAACGTTTAAAAATAGAAACAGTAGTAGTTTCAAATAAAAAAGTGATGATTGGAAAATCAAAACTTATAAACTATATTGTAGTAGAATCTGGTGCAGATGAAGCAGATAATAAAATAGTAGAGATTTTAAATGAGGGTGATTTAGTTATAACAGCTGATATCCCTTTAGCAGACAGAACTATCACTAAAAATGCACATGCGATAGATCATCGAGGTGAACTTTATAGTAAAGAAAATATAAAACAATATCTTGCAATGAGAAATTTAATGGAAAAGATTCGTGAAAGTGGAGAGATAACAAAGGGACCTAAGCCTTTTGATAAAAAAGATGCTGAAAAGTTTGCAAATCAGCTCAATGCTTTTTTATGTAAAAATTTTAAAAATCAAGGAGGGTAGATTTGAAAAAGAGAACAACAGCTATTGCCATAGGTGGTTTTGATGGAATGCATATTGGACATCAACATCTTTTTTCTGTTCTTGGTAATAATGGTACTATTATTGTTATTGAAACTGGGTATGCAAATTTAACACCAAAAAAAGAGAGAGAAAAATTTACCAAATATCCTCTTTTTTATTTTGATTTAGATGAAATTCGTCATCTTGATGGAGATGGATTTATATCTTTACTAAAAGAGCAGTTTCCATTTTTAGAAAAAATTGTAGTTGGATATGATTTTCATTTTGGTAAAAATAGAAAATACTCATTTAGAGATTTAAAAGATATATTTGATGGAGAAGTTCAGGTTATCGATGAAATATCTTTAAATAATGATTCGATACACTCACATAAAATAAGAGCAAAACTTCAAATAGGGGATATAAAAGGTGCTAATGCTTTTTTAGGTCATAACTATACTATTCGAGGAAAACAGGTATTAGGTCAGGGAATTGGTAAAAAAGAGTTAGTTGCTACTATAAATATTGAAACAGAAGGGTTTTTAAATCCAAAAGAGGGTGTTTATGTGACTCTTACTCAGATAGATGATGAAGAACATTTTCATCCGTCTGTATCATTTATTGGACATAGAGTGACAACAGATGGCTCATTTGCTATCGAATCTCATATATTAGATGCAGAAGTGATATGTAGAAAAAAAGCATCTATAAGTTTTATATCTTTTATTAGAAATAATAAAAAGTTTGAAAATTTAGAAAGTTTAAATAAAGTGATTAAACAAGATATAGCGATAGCTCATAAAGAGTTAAAGTTATTACAACTATAAAAAAGAGAGAGTATGGCTAGAGATTATATAATGAATAGAGAATATCTTCAAGACAATGAACAGATCGATTTTGATTTTGAACAAAATGAGAAAGATTTTATTGTTGATGAAATTCCACATAAACAGTTTAGT
>JAYEGK010000153.1:0-2557 GCA_034716265.1 Campylobacterota bacterium | reverse complement strand
TCTCTTTAATAGCTTCTGCATATAACTTTTGTGCTTTATCAACACCAACAAATGAGGCAACGAGCATTAAAAGTGTCGATTTTGGAAGGTGAAAATTTGTAAGAAGATGATTTACACGTTGTGGTTTATTGTTTGGATGTAAAAAAAGGTTGGCTTCGCCACTTTGTTTATCTTTATGACGTATATAAAACTCTACTGTACGTGTAGATGTTGTTCCTACACTTAAAATAGGTGTATCACTATCCAAAAGTTCTCTTGCTTCATCTGAAATATCATAATACTCCGAATGCATAGGATGATCTGTTATATTTTCTGCTTCAACTGGTTTAAATGTACCACTCCCAACATGAAGGGTTACATAGCTATGTTTAAAGTTTTTACAAATACGCTGATGCTGTTCATCTGTAAAGTGTAGTGATGCAGTTGGAGCAGCGACAGCACCCTCCTCCTTTGCAAATACACTTTGATACTCCTCCTCATCTGACTTATCATCATCACGTTGAATATAGGGAGGTAGAGGAACATGACCTATCTTATCTATGATGGGTAAAAGCTCTTCAAATCTCATCATACAATTATCTATATAAAAATTTACAACACGGCTTCCATCCTCATTTAACTCTTTGACAACGGCTACTAAATTTTCATCAAAAATGATTTTTGTATCTACTTTTACCTTTCCTCTTATATATACATTGATATCATTTGCATTTAATGCACGATTTATAAGAAGTTCTATCTTTGCACCTGTTGGCTTATTTCCAAATATTCTAGCTTTAATAACTTTTGTATTGTTAAAAATCAAAGCAACATCTTTGGGTATAAACTTCTCAAAATTATAAAAGTGTGTATGAGTAATAGTATCTGTTTTTCTATCATAAACAAGAAGTTTTGCATGGTCACGTGGAGAGACTGGATGGGTTGCTATGAGTTCACTCGGGAGAGTAAAATCATAACTTTTGGTTAAAAGTTCCTTATCTGTCATCTTCATCTTCTAAAGGAGGAGCTGGATTTACAGCTCTTACAATCAAGATAGATAAACCATAAAGAATAATCAGTGGACCAGCCATAAGAAGTTGTGTAAGAACATCTGGTGGAGTTAAAAGTGCAGCAACTACAAAGATAATTACAATCGCATATTTAAAAAAAGCTATCATCTGTCTATCATCTACAAGACCAAGAAGTGCTAAAAAGTATGCAAAAACAGGAAGTTCAAATGCAAGTCCAAACCCAAACATAATCTTTGTAAAAAAACCAACATAATCTTCGATATTTATAAGTGGTGTAAACTTAAAACTACCAAATGTAATTAAAAAATCAAATCCAAAAGGAGTAACAATATAGTAAGCAAATAAAACACCTACCGTAAACATCGTAGTTCCACCAATAATAAAGGGAATAATCATCTTTTTTTCGTTAGCATATAAACCAGGTGCGATAAAAGCCCATATTTGAGAAAGTATAACAGGAACAGATGCCATAATAGCAGCAAAAAATGCAACTTTAATAGCTACAAAAAATGCACCACCAACTTGTGAAGTTGTTACCATACCATCTGCTGCGTGAACAGATTTTTTACCAACCTCTATAAGTGCAACATTTAAAGGTTCAACCATCCAGTTTAAAAGTGGTTCGTGAAAGTAAAACATTACAAAGAACATCACTATCAAGCTTCCAACAGAAATACCTAAACGTTTTCTAAGTTCTACAAGGTGTGGTCTCAGTTCACTAAACATTTTTACTCTCTTTTTTATTTAAATCTACAGTAGGTTTTTTAGCAAATGTTACAGTTTCCTGTTTTGGAGCAGGTTTTGTATCATCCTCTTTTGGCTTATCATTTATCATATCATCTGCATATGTTGATATTTCATCATTTAAAGAGTCCATATCTGTTACCCTTGCTAACTTTTCTTGAGCATCTAATAACTCTTTCTTATAAGCTAAAGCTTCCTCTTTAATCTCAGAAACATTTATCTCTTGCTCTAATGAATCTTTAACATTGCCTATTGTATTTTTTGCATTTCTAAAAAATTTAGCTATATCAACCATTGCACTAGGTAGTTTATCAGGACCTAAAAATAGAATAGCGATAATAGCGATAATCATTATTTCGGTAAAACCCAAACCAAACATATAAAACCTTTTTGTATAAAATTAAGTTTTAGATTTTAGCTAAAGAGTGATTAATTGTTCCATATATAAGAAATTAATATCTATATTTCATATCTCTTCTTCTCTTTATTTAACTTTTTTATATTACTGTTTTTTAGCTAAAATGAAGATATTGCTATAAGCGAAGAGGAACTTTTAGCTTTAATAGATAAACAACTTGATGAAGAGTTTAAAAGTTTAGTTGATATTGAAAAAAAATTAAATAAAAGTAGATTTGATAAGTGGTGTTGAGCTTAATAATTGGAATATTATCAAAGGTGCTTATATTGTTGGAGCTATTTGGAACTTTGTGATATTAGAAAAATTGGGAAAAGATAAATATCAATATTTCGTAAGTCAAAATTTTGATTCTACAAAAATAGAAGATTTAAAGAAAATATTATTC
>JAYEGK010000152.1:0-12598 GCA_034716265.1 Campylobacterota bacterium | reverse complement strand
GGAATTCTCTCTTTTAGAGAGGGTGATTAGTTACAAAAGTTTTTTTAAAAAGCTCTATTTAAAGCAGAAAATAGAGCTTTTATAGATGCAGTAGCGATATCGTTGTCGGTACCAACACCAAAAGAGGATAAGATAGTTGCATTGTGAATCTCTATATATGCAACAGCTTTTGCGGAGCTTTTATCTCCACATGAATGTTCCGAATAAGAACTGATAGTAAACTCATTTTGATAATCTTTCATCAGTGCTTTTTTACAAGCATCGATAGGACCATTTCCTTCGCCTTGTGCTACTATTTTTTGACCATTATAGTTATATGTAAGTTCACATATAGTTGTATGTTGATTTGAGGAGAGTGTAAAGTCTATAAAACTAATATGCTCTTTTAGATTGAAATAGTTTTCTTTAAATACAGATAAAATATCTTCAGCATCTAACTCTTTTCCTTTTTTATCACTCAGTGTTTGAACTGAACGTCCAATCTCTGGATGCATAGCTTTTGGAAGTTGATAACCGTAGTTCTTTTCTAAGATATAAGCGACTCCACCTTTACCAGATTGAGAGTTGATGCGAATAATACTTTCATAACTTCTTCCAACATCTTCAGGATCTATAGGAAGGTATGGTACTTCCCAAAAAGAGTCCTCTTTAGATTTTTGATATGCTAAACCTTTGTTGATAGCATCTTGATGTGAGCCAGAAAAAGCGGTATAAACAAGCTCTCCAACATAGGGATGACGAGCATGTGTAACCATCTCAGTACATCTCTCAACAACATCCAAAACTTCCCCAATATCACTAAAATCTAATTGAGACTCAACACCTTGTGTTGTCATATTGAGTGCTAAAGTTATAATGTCAACATTACCAGTTCTCTCACCATTACTTAGGAGTGTTCCCTCAACTCTATCCGCACCTGCTAAAAGAGCAAGTTCTGTCGCAGCGATAGAGGTTCCTCTATCATTATGTGTATGTGTTGATATAATCACATTTTCACGATTATCTAAATGTGTTGCCATCCACTCTATCTGATCTGCATATACATTTGGTGTCGCCATCTCTACTGTTGCTGGAAGGTTTATGATAACTTTACGAGTATCACTTATACCCCAACACTCAGTAACTGCATTTGATATATCTGCGGCAAACTCTAGCTCAGTTCCTGTAAAACTCTCAGGAGAATACTCTAAAAAAATCTTTCCATCGTGATTTTTTTCATATTTTTTAACAAGCTCTACACCCTCAAGTGCTAAAGCAGTAATCTCCTCTTTAGTTTTTCCAAATACTATCTTTCTTTGGGCAATAGAGGTGGAGTTATAAAGATGAACAGTTGCTTTTTTAACACCTTTAAGAGATTCAAAAGTTTTAGCGATAAGATGCTCTCTAGCTTGAACCAATACTTGAATTGTTACATCATCAGGGATTAATTTATCATCAACTAAACGGCGTAAAAAGTCAAATTCTACTTTAGAAGCTGAAGGAAAACCTACCTCAATCTCTTTGAAACCTAGTTTAAGTAAGAGTGTAAAAAGTTCAAGTTTTTTCTCCATAGACATAGGGTTGATTAGAGCTTGATTTCCATCTCTTAAATCAACACTACACCATATAGGAGCAGTTGTAATTGTATTGTTTGGCCATTTTCGAGAGGGCAGCTCTATCTGAGGGTATGGTTTGTATTTACCTTCTGTTATTTGATTCATTATAAATCCTTAAAACTTGAAATTTTGACAGTTACACTCTTATATATCTATCAATTTCGGAATTATAGCGAATTTATAATTATAGAATAGTTGTAAACTCTAGAGTAATAAAAAAAATTAAAATTGGGGTAGAATAATCGTAAATAAAGCACCTATATCAGAATTTTGCACCTCTATCGAACCATTGTTTTTTTCAGCTATCTGTGTACTCATATAGAGACCTATTCCTGTTCCTTTTCCCTCCTCTTTAGAGGTAAAGTTTTGTTCAAAAACATGTTCGAGTATATGAGAGGGTATACCACCTGCATTATCTTCTAGTTTTATATAGATTCTGTTGTTATCTTTATAGCATCTGATTTTTATCTCTCTCTTTTTTATAGAACGTTCATTAAAAACATCTATCGCATTATTGATGATATTGATAAAAAGATGTTTTAACTCATTTCTATTTCCAAAGATTTGTGCTTCTTCATCTATATCTAAATTAAGATGTATATTTTGAGCTATAAGTTCATCTCTCATCAAGATTTGAACATTGTCTAATGCTATTTGAATAGAAAAAGTTTCATTTTTTGTTGATGGTCGTAGAAAGTTTCTAAACTCATTAAGTGTTGTTATCATATGTTCAATCTGCATAGAGGTCATAGTATAAAGTTCATCAATATATTTATCATCAACTTTACCCTCTGCAAAATCAAGAGTTAAAAGTTCAATAAGCATACTAATAGCATTGAGAGGTTGTTTCCACTGATGAGCAACAGAGTCTATCATCTCTCCCATCGCTACCATTCGTGATTGCTGTTCTATAATCTGATTTTTTTTATCATCAACATTATGTCTATTATCGAGTTTTGATTTGAAAAAGTTATTTTCTTTTATCAATTTTTGATTATTTTTTTCTTGAGTTTTATATAAATCTACCAATAATCTTATTTTAAGTTGCAGCTCAGTGTCTGATTTTTTAGAGAGATCAATAATATCATCTATCATCTCTTGAGTTATCTTATTTTCCATAGCTTATATAAACTCCTATATTAAATATATCGATTATAGCAAAAAAATAAAAAAATTAGGATTTGAAAAGGGGGTTCCCACAAAATGTGGGAATAGGAAGTGTTAGGCTAAAAGCCTAGCACTGGTAAGTAGTTTTAAATTCGTAAGCAGTTGGACGACCCTCATCTGGGTAAATGTCACGCTCAAATCTATAGTGTTGGTAAGCATCGATAAAGTCCTGAGTAAACACAGGTTTAAGGAAATCGTTATCACCAATAAGACCTTCAAGTGCTTCACGAAGCGTGTGAGGCATTTGAGGAATTTTTTTCTCACGAATCTCATCAAGAGAGAGTTCAAACAGATCCTCATCCATTGGACCAACAGGAACAGTTTTATCTTTAATACCATCAAGACCAGCCATCATCATTACAGCAAACGCAAGGTAAGGACAAGCAGTAGAGTCTGGGAAACGCATCTCGATACGCGTAGCCATTTCACCAGCGCCATAAGGGATACGACAAGCAGCAGAACGGTTTTGAGAAGAGTAAGTTAAGATACTTGGTGCTTCAAAACCTGGTAAAAGTCTCTTATATGAGTTTGTTGATGGGTTAGTAAATGCAGAAACAGCAGCAGCGTGTTTAAAGATACCACCAGCATAGTTAACAGCCATTTCACTTAAGTTTGCATACTCACCTGGTGCGTAGAAAAGGTTTTTACCATCTTTCCATAGTGATTGGTGAACGTGCATACCATTTCCATTGTCACCATAGAGTGGTTTAGGCATAAATGTTGCAGTTTTACCATTAAGGTGTGCAATCATTTTGATAACATATTTATATTTTTGAACATTATCAGCTGCACCGATAATGTCAGAGAAAACGATACCAAGCTCATGTTGCCCTTGAGCAACTTCGTGGTGACCAAGAACAACTTCAAGACCAACTTGCTCTAAAACTTGCATCATCTCAGCACGAATATCTACAGCAGAATCAGTTGGTGCAACTGGGAAGTAACCACCCTTAGTTCCTGGTCTGTGACCTGTGTTATACATCTCTGGGTATGGGTTGTTTGAATTCCACTCACCCTCTTCAGTATCAACTCTGTAACCAGCTTCATTGATATTGTCAATAAAAGTTACAGAGTCAAACATAAAGAACTCATTTTCAGGACCAAAGTACGCAGTATCAGCGATACCGATCTCATCAGCGTGTTTTAGAGCTTTTTTAGCGATTGAACGTGGACATCTCTCATACGCTTGATTTTTGTAGATATCATAAACATCACAAAATACGATAATAGTTGGATCAGCAGTAAATGGATCTAAAAATGCAGTTCCTACTTCTGGTTTAAGAAGCATATCTGATTTGTCAATTGGTTGCCAAGCTTCGATTGAAGAACCATCAAATGGTAATCCACCCTCAAGTTGACCAGCGCTAACAGCACTCATTCTATAACTGATATGGTGCCATGCACCTTTAATATCTGTAAATCTAAAATCTACAAATTGAACATCATTTTCTTCACAAAATTTAAAAAACTCTTCTGTATTATTAACAAATTTACCCATTTATTTCTCCTGAATTTTAATCTAGTTTTAGTATAGCTGATTAACTGATAATGAAAGCCTTAAAACTGATGAAAAAATGAACATCCTCTTAAAACTGTTTCATATCTGTTCATTTTTTAGTATCCAATAACTTCAACTTCAGCAAGAGACAAGTAGTTTTGTTTTTTGAGTTGAATACGAACATATCGTCCACGAGTCTCTGTTTTAATATTTAATGTTTTTCCAGCTTTTGCATATCTGAAATGTTTATTTTTTCTAATCTCATTTTTAGTAAGAGCTCTTGGAGGGAACTTTTTATGAGAGATGATGAGATCAAAATCATTTAATCTTTCTTTACAGCAATCACTACGATTATAGATTTTTAACTGTTGAATATATGCTGTTTTACCTAGGTCAACTTCCCACCATGCATGAAGTTCACTGTTTGTATGAGTTACAGAGTTATTTCCATAATTACCATTTTTGTTGCCATCAACTGCTCTTGAAGATTGACCACCATGTCCTGTTGATGATTGTTTTGTTGCTTTTTTATAGGCTAGGTTTTTAGTTGTACGTTTCTTATTCGCTGTTTTTTTAAGAGAAATAGTTCCCTTTTTCCCCTTTGTATCATACCAGCTCCCTGTAAAACTATTTTTACTTGATTCTGATAAAACAGCAAAATTATAGTAGCTATTACTACTATTTGTGTAATTTTTTTGTTTAATGAAGAGCAGTTTTTTCTGCTTTTTATTACACTCGATATAAATTATAGACTGTTTTCTTGTTTTTTTCGAAAAAAAAGCAACCTTATCATAAACAACTATCTCTGAAGTAGCTTTTTTCCCTACCTTCATATTCCACTTTCCATTACCTATTTTACACTCATCAGCTTGTAAACTAGCGAAAATAACAGCTAGAAAAATTATCGTTTTAAAAATCATCATAAACTCCTTTAGTTTTATTTTAAAATAATGATAGAACTATCTTATCAGAGATTTACTAAAAATCACTTCTTTAAAACAACCATATTATCAACAACATCTATTATCTCAACTCTATCCCCATCTTTATAAGGTTCTAGGTTATCTAAAGTTTTCCAGTATGTTCCATCAAACTTAATAGAATCCTCTGCAACATATCCAAAACCTGATATATGTGTTCTTTGCTCCACTTCATCATTTGGAGCAGAGAGTTTATTAAGAAAATAATCTCTTAATAAAAAGGCTAATATAAGTGCAAATACAAAAGCTACTGCAATTTGAGAGAGTCCATTATCAAAAGAGTAAAAGCAGGAGATACCACTGACGATGATAAAACCCACTCCAAAAAAGAAGAGTATAAACGAAAAGATGATAGCTTCAAGACCGATAAGGAGTATTCCTAAAGCTAGAAGATAGGAACATGTGATTGTTTCCATTATTTTAACCCTTTTTTGAAACTAAAAACTCTTTTAAAATCGATAGTGAACCGATAAGTTCTGTTGTTTCATAGGGTACTATTACTTTGTCATTTGAGTCGTTTTTAGCGAGTTCATTAAATGCAGCTACTCTATCTTTAGCTAGTAAAAACTCTGCTGCTTGAGGATTTTCACCCATAGCAGTATTTATCATAAGCATCGCTTTTTGCTGACCCTCTGCTACTTTTTCAAGTTCATACTTTTGGGCATCTGCCATTCGCTCTATCGCTTCTGCTTCAAGGAAAACTTTCTGTTTTTCACCTTCTGCTTCACGGATAACAGCCTCTTTTTCAGCCATCGCATTAAGCTCTATCGCTCTTTTTTCACGCTCAGCTTTCATCTGAAGATTCATCGCTTCTTCTATCTCTACGGGAACGGAGATATCACGAAGTTCAACTCTCATCGTTTTTACACCCCATTTTGAAGAAGCTTCATCTATCGCTTGAAGTATTTTACGGTTGAGTGTTTCACGAGAGGAGAGTGTTTCATCAAGAGCAAGTTGCCCTATCTCTGCACGGAGTGTTGTTGTTGCAAGATTTGAAAGAGCATCTTTAAAACTTACTATGCCATAAACTGCTTTTGCAGCATCCTCTACTTGAATAAAAACTATACCATCAACATTGATATTAACATTATCTCTTGTGATAACATTTTGTTCCGGTATATTTATAAGCTGTTCCTGTTTTGTTAATTTCTCACGAACAGAGTCTATAATAGGGATAATGATATGAAAACCACCCTCCAATGTACGATTATATTTTCCCAATCTTTCGATAATATAAGCATGTGATTGAGGTACAATAGCGATACCCTTAACAATAATAATAGCTATCCCAATAATGATAGCTAAACTGATAATAGATGCTGCTTCCATAAGAACTCCTTTTGTGTTATTAAGTGCTAATCATTATAACTTAAAATTGAACACTAAAGGTAGAACCGTGATTTTCAACACTCTGTATATTTAACTTAAAGTTATGAAGTTTAAGAATATTGTTTACTATAAATAGTCCAAGTCCTAGAGAGTTATTCCAACTATTTTCATGAACTCTATAAAACTTATCTGTAATATTTTCTAAATTCTCTTTATTTATACCGATACCACTATCTATAACATCTATCCCTTTCTCATCAAAGCGAATAAGGACACTATCTTCTGAATATTTACAAGCATTTTCTATTAAGTTTGAGAGTACAACACTAAAAAGGGAGTTATCTGCTTTTATCATAATATCTTTATCCCCCTCTATTTTTAGCTCTCTTTTAGGATAGTTTATCTCCATATTTTCAATACTATCTAAGACTAAATCATAAAGATTAAAACTTACAAAGTTTAGAGATTGTTTTCCACTATCTAGTTTTATAGAGAGTCTTAGTGTATCGATTAGATCACTAAGCTTTGTACCATTTTTATATATCTTTGTTAAAAATTTATTACGAATATTTGGATTTATCTCTTTATCATCAAGAAGTGTTTGTGAATATCCATTGATAACAGCGATAGGATTTTTAAATTCATGGGAGATAGCGGAGATAATATCATCTTTTTGTTTATTTGATTTTTGAAGTTTTGCGGTATATTTTGATTTTTGCTTCTCTTTTTTTACGAGAATTTGTGAAACCTTTGTTAAGAGTTTTGTTATATGAGAAAACTCTAAAGAGAACTCGGAACTTATATAGGTATTTTTCTCTTTTTTTGTTAGAGAGGTTAAAAAGTTTACAATCTTTTGAGTCTCCTGCTCTATCTCTTTACTTACTTTATAAGTGATTATAAATATTCCTATAAAAAATAGAGCCAATACAGCAAAAATCTCCATTCCAAGTGAGATTATCTGTTCATTGATATTTTGTAACTCTTTAGAGAGTCTTATATAGATAAAAGTGTTATTAAAGGAGTAGCGTTTTGCAATATAGAGAAAATCTTTATCTATCGATTCTGAATAGTGTATCTTATAACCGATAGTTTCACTATCTGCTTGTACAATCTCATCTCTATATTTATGATTGTCCATCTTTATTTTATCTTTATGAGATTCAGCAATCACATCTCCCTCTGAAGATATGATAGTAAGTCGCAGTTTGAGGTTATTTTTGATTTTGATGGCAAGGGCATCTAAGTTAGAATCTTTTTTTAATTCAAATGATAGTATCTCTATATTGTTTACAAGGGCATCCCTTGTTTGAGAGAGATAAAACTCTTTTGTCCAGTAGTAAACTATTGCACCAACTATAAAAAAGAGTATGGAAAATATTAAAATGAATTTTCTTAAGATTATCTGATGAAATTTTAACAAAATATATAACCCTCTTCTTATAGTTTAATTATGAAAGTTCCCACCTATTTTAGCATAAACTAAAAGATTTGCGATACTTATAGCACGAGTTGCTATCTTAGAGCTTTTTCTTAAAGCTTTGAGCATTTTATGATATTTTTCAAAGTTATCTGCACCATCTGCTTGGATTAAAAGGTTTCTCTCAACCATCTCATAGAGATCATCTGTTTTATTCTCTTCGATTAAAACTTCATTGTAAATCTCTCTAATCTCATCATCATCATCATCAATATTTATCATAGCGATAGAAGTTTTCATGGCATTTAGTATAGAGCGTTGCATAGGTACTGCATATTCATTGACAGTTGCAACGTCTACATCGGTACAAACATCGGTAAATCCTCTGATAAAACTACGTGTATTTGATGATGCACGAGAGAGTTCATTTGTGATTTTAAGATAAGCAACAACTTTTCTTAAATCTCTTGCTTCTGGTGTATAGAGTGCTAAAACTTTAATGATATTATTATCAATACTATCAGTTTTTGCACTGATATTTTTTATGTTTGACTTAGCTTCTTCAAATTTCTGAGTATCACAAGTTTGGATAGCTTCAAGAAGAAGTTCATTTGCTGATACTAAACCGTTTCCAATCTCAGTAATTTTTATTTTTATAGCTTCTACATTAGATTTAAAGTTTACAGACATATAATATTTTCCTTAATTTTTATTTTTTAACCAAAACGACCAGTTATATAGTCTTCTGTTTTTTTCTCTTTAGGGTTTAAAAAGATAGTTTCTGTTTTATCATACTCTATCAAATCACCCAAGTACATAAATGCTGTAAAGTCACTAATACGGGAAGCTTGTTGCATATTGTGTGTAACGATAGCGATACTCACATCTTTTTTCAGCTCTACTAAAAGCTCTTCAATAGCTCCTGTTGAGATAGGGTCAAGTGCTGAGGTTGGCTCATCAAACAGTAGAACCTCTGGTTTAACAGCAACTGCACGAGCGATACATAGACGTTGCTGCTGTCCACCACTTAGACCCATAGCAGATTTGCCAAGTCTATCGTGAACCTCTTTCCATAAAGCACCATCCTTAAGAGCTTGTTCAACACGATTCTCTAGTTCTGTTTTGTTTTTAAGACCACCTATTTTAAGACCATAAGCCACATTATCAAATATACTCATCGGAAATGGTGTAGGCTTTTGAAAAATCATTCCAACTTGCTGACGCAGTTTGATAAGTTCATTCTCTTTTTTAATATCTAAGATATTGTTTTTCTTACCTGTCTCTAAATCTAGGAGATCGATCTTACCATCATATTTGTTTCCTGGATAAACATCGTGGATACGGTTCATACTTCTAAGGAGAGTTGATTTTCCACAACCACTTGGACCTATAAGAGCTGTAATTTTGTTTTTCATAATAGGTAGGTTGATGTTACGAAGGGATGGATGATCTACTTTTGGGTATGTAAAAGAGAAATTTTTGATGTTCATTACTGGCATAGTTTAGTCCTTATGTCTTGTGAAAAATCTTCCAGTTAGGTTTATTATCAAAACCAAAACTGTCAATATAAATGAAGCGGCCCAAGCCAAATCACGACTCGCCTCTTCAGGCTCATTTGCTAAATCGTAGATACTTACTGTTAGAGATGGGAAACTCTCTGTTAAATCTAAACTAAAGTAGTTTGATGTTTCAGATGTGAAAAGTAGAGGTGCAGTTTCACCGATAATACGAGCAAATGCTAGTAAAATTCCTGTCATTATTCCAACTTTCGCAGCTTTTATAACGATATCTAAAATAACTCTATATTTCGAAGCACCTAAAGCTATTCCCGCTTCTCTGAGTTCACGTGGAACAAGGCTTAACATATTATCTGTTGTGTTGATAACTACGGGAATCATCATAATAGCTAATGCTATCGCCCCTGCAAAACCACTTGTTCCACCTGATGGTACAACGATGATAGCATAGACAAATGCACCGATAACGATAGAGGGAGCAGACATCATAATATCACTCAAATCACGGATAAGTGTAGCGTATTTCCCACGACCATACTCTTGGATATAGATACCAGCAGCCATTCCCAAAGGGATACCGATAGCAGCAGCTAAACCAGCTAAGATAAACTGACCGACAATAAGGTTTCTTAAACCACCATCGATAAGGTCATTTAGAAATAGATTGAAGTGAAAAGAGCCTAGACCTTTGATAAAAAGAGTGATTAAAATCCAAGCTAAAAAAGCGAGTCCTATCATCGCTGAAAGAACTGAAAGTGCTAAAAATATTTTGTTTGCTAAAAGTCTCATTAGTTAGCCTTTTTTAGGAAATAAAATTTTGCGATACTAATAACAGCAAAACTGATTACAAAAAGAATTAGTGCTAGATAAAAGAGTGCCGATTCACCTAAACCACTCGCTTCACCAAAGTTATTTGCCATAGCAACTGGGATAGAGATAGTTGGTGAGTTTATCGCCGTTGGAAGTACAAATATCGAACCGATAAGAAATGCAACTGCCATAGTCTCACCCAAAGCACGACCAAGTGCTAAGATGATAGAACCGATGATTCCTGTTTTAGAATATGGAAAGATGATATCTTTGATAACTTCAAACTTTGTAGCACCAAGAGCATAAGCAGACTCTTTTAAAACACCCGGTGTTGTGTTCATACTATCTCGCGTGATTGCTGCCATAAACGGAAGTATCATAACACCAAGAACAAGACCAGCAGTAAGGAGTGAAACCTGATAACCACCTACTACATCTGCCACAATAGGAGCAAAGTAGTAAAGTCCCCACATACCAAATATGATGGAAGGAATAGCTGCAAGAAGCTCAATAGCGATACCAACAACATGAGAGATGTTTTTAGGAGCAATCTCCGCTAAAAATACTGCGATACCCATAGCGATAGGAAGAGCAAAAACAAGAGCGATAAGTGTTGTAAGAAGAGTACCAACGATAGGAACAAGACCACCATAGATAGTAGATGTCTCAGCCTCTTCATCATCCTCATCAAAAAGCATCTCATCTTCATCTTCTATCATCTCATCATCTTCATCGATAATCTCGTCCGATTCCTCTTGGATAGATGAACTCTCAGAGTCTGGAGATTCGATAACAACCTCTTTATTCCAATCAGCATTTGTAATAAAATCAAAACCAAACTCATCGATAGCAAGTTTAGAGGATGAAAATAGCGTTAAAAAGATACCTAACAATATTACAAATACTAAAGTAGCACTTGCAAGAGAGAGTTTCTGAAAGATTTTTTCCATAATTAGCCTATTTAAAATTTATATGGAAGTTTAGAGTAGTTTGGTTACGTGATGGTTACGAACTATCTCAAATTTCAGTTGAAATCAGCTAAACTTATAAAACAAAATTATAAAGGATATTTACAATGACAACGATTCCATTACATTCAACAGACAAAGGTACTATCTCAGTAACTCAAATTGAAAAACCATATGGTGAAGATAGCACTCCAGTAGCGAGTATCGGTATCTCTTTAGCAGGAAAAGCAGATGCACCAGATTATAAAGTTCATATTCCAATGGAAAATTTAGATGCAGTTATAACAGCCCTTCAAGCATTAAAATAATCTTTCATATACCATATCCAATGGTATATGCTCCTCTCCTTCATAATCCTCCACAATCCTCTTTTTTAACTTTTATAAAAAACAAAAATTTAAATCTATAAAAATTTAATTACATAATAGTTACCATAAGTGTCATTAAATGTAATCAGTATGTAACTGATTGGTAATATACTTCCGCCAATTAATAACTTTCAAGGATTTAAAATAATGAAAAAAATTATATTATCATCTCTTGCTATTGCATCTATCTCAATGGTGTCGGGGGAAGCAGATATTTCTGTAAATGAAACATCGCAAAAAAGCTTTTTTGATAGATTTCATGCTAAGGGTGATATGCGACTAAGATATGAGACAATTGAAAAAGGTGTAGATAGTAACAAGTATAGAACAAGATACCATTTTAGATATAACTTGAATGTCGATATTATGGATAACCTTCTTCTTGAAACTGCAATCTCAAGTGGTAAAGGCAATCCAACATCAGGAAATGTAAGTTTCAAGGATGATGATAACTGGGCGGACTACTTTGTTGATGAACTTAAGCTTGATATCATGGATGTTCAATATAAATTTGACAACTCATGGATTAGAGCTGGTAAGTCTAAGCATCACATCTATAGACCAATCAAAACACAACTTATATGGGATAATGATATCCGTTTAGAGGGTGTGAACTACGGTTACAATAACGGAACTAGTCAGATTAGAGTTGGCGCTAACAGAGTTCATAGAGAAGTAGATTTCAAAGATGGTGATGATATTAACATTTTTCTTGCGCAATACGTTTATGCACAAAAACTTGGGAGTGCTAAGGCAAATCTAGGCGGAGGTTACTACTATTATGATGGCGTGAAGGGAAACACTGTTCAATCTACAAATGGATTTAAACAGAATTCAAATGATGGTAGCGTTTATACACAAGATTATGGAATCTTAGAAGCTTTTGGTGAAATAAAGTATAGTAACATACTAGGTCAACCATTTAAAACAGCGGTTACATTAGCATATA
>JAYEGK010000151.1:0-2564 GCA_034716265.1 Campylobacterota bacterium | reverse complement strand
AAATGATAGTGACTTTAGTGGTAACTTCTCTATTTTCAAATCAATTTATGATTATAACTCTGGATATGTTGTCGATTCAGAGGGTATTAATATCGGTGTTGGTCATAGGTTTTCAAGATTTATTAGTGGTTATTTAGGGTATGGTTACTCTAGAAATAGTTATACATTCGATTCAAGTTTAGACCTCAGCACTATCGATACATTCTATTTTGAAGATTATGCAAAAAGCTCTGTCACTATAAGTGGTAAGTTTGACAATACTGATGATTACTATCTTCCACGTGAAGGATTTACTCTTAGTCAAAGTTTTGAAAAAGCTGGTATAGATGGGGATGCAAATTTCCTTAAATCAAGAACATCTTTTAGTAAGTTCTATGGTTTAAAAGATTATCTATCGTTTGATGCCATCTTTAGGTATAAATCTCGTTTAAATATGATTATAGATAATGGTTACATCCCTATTGCCGAGAAGTTTCATATGGGTGGAATAGGAAGTGTTAGAGGTTACGAATCCTACTCTCTCTCCTCCTCTATAACAGATACAAAGGGTGTTGTCCGAAAGATAGGTTCAAGACAAACATTTTCAAATAATATTGAGATAAGTTTACCACTTGTTCCAAAAGCAAAAATGAGATTGGTAACCTATTTAGATTGGGGATTTATAGGAGATGATTCCTTAAATGAGATCTCTCGTGGTGGTTATGGTGCAGGGATAGAGTGGTTCTCACCTGTTGGACCTATCCAACTTATGTTCTCTAACCCTCTCCAAGAGGAAACTGGAGATAGAATATCTCACTTTGACTTTATGATGGGACGAAGATTTTAGAACTGAACTCTAAAATCTCCATCAAAAGAGAGCTTCTTAACAGCCTCTTGAGCTAAATATAATCTCTCCTTTGAGATAACACTTAATACACCATCTACAAACTCTAAATCAAAATCTATATCTCTAGGTTTATGTGCAAGTAAAGCTATACTCAATGAAAATAGATTACTTAGAGTATCTAAACTACGACTATCTGGTAAAAGAGATTGATATTTCTGCTTATGCGATTCTGATGGAAGTTTCTTTGTTGCATATTTATTGAGTGTTGCGATTAAAACTATCTCACTATGTGTAAATCCATACTCTAATGCAGTTTGAATAAGATAATAACTATGTTTATTTTTAGAGAAAAAATGAACACTACTTCCCGCAGGATACAGTTTAGCAGCTAAAGCAAACTCATATCTATATTTTTTATCCAAACTAAAAAAACCAGTTGTTAAATCAAAAAGTTTTTTTGCGATAGTGTTAAGTTGATTTGAATAATTTTTCTCTTGTATGTAAGAATCTATCAGATACTTTACTGATGTGTTATAGTTATGTGGAAACTTATGTTTAGAGTTTCGCAAGAGGTCAGAGAGATAGACTCCCTCTCTTACCCCTACTCCACTTGTTATAATGTTTTTTATAGACAATTTTTTTAACACTCTTTGTAAAATTAAAGTTCCAGATTTTATCACATCAAAACGGTTATTAGCGATTCCTAACTCTTTAAGAGCATTATTATCTTTAGCATCTAATATCTGAGATATAAAATCCTCTAAAATCTCTTGAGAATACTCATAAGCATGAAGTTTATCAAGAGGATAATCACTATTTTTCATAATAGCATTTGAGATAGCTCTAAAAGTTCCACCAATACCTACTAAAGTAGAGGGGTTAAAATCTGCTATACTCTCAAGTTGTTCATCGATATAGTTTATAGCATCCTCTACATTATCTCTATCAAGAAATAGCTCTTTTATTCGAACTGTCCCTAATTTTAAAGAGAGTGTGTTAGATATATCTTTATTGTTAATAAGAGCAAACTCCGTAGAACCACCACCAATATCTATAGTTAAAGCACTATTTTGTTCAGGAAGAAGATTGGCACAAGCGATAGCACCAAGATAAGCCTCTTTTTGACCATCAACTATTTTAATATTAAGTTTTAATCTATCTCTTACTTTATGAATAAACTCTTTTTTGTTGGGGGCATCTCGAAGAGCAGAAGTAGCAACACATAAAATCTTTCTACTTTTAAAAGAGTTACTAATAGAGAGAAAATCTTTTAAAGCATCAAAAGTTCTTTGCATCGGTACCTCTTGAAGGTTAGCACCATTTTTATAGGCATTTTCAGAGATCCGAACTTTACTCTTTTCTTCATGTAATATATGAAATGAAAAACGAGATGTTTTTTCATAAACAACCATTCTAACAGAATTAGAACCTATATCTATGACAGTAACTCGTTTGGACAAGCTACTACTCTTCTTCTAAATTTTTAAATTTAAACTGTAACTCTGCGATAGTCTCAACATTATCTTTATCAGCAACAATACAATCAACAGGACATACAGAGATACAAGCAGGTTCATCATAAACACTTACACATTCTGTACATCTATCTGGATCGATATAGTAGACAGGATCACCCTCTTCTATCGCTGTTGTAGGACACTCTTCACGACATGCATCACATGCTATACACTCATCATTTATTAATAAAGCCATTTAAAAAACCTTCTTTTTTAGTTGA
>JAYEGK010000150.1:0-2567 GCA_034716265.1 Campylobacterota bacterium | reverse complement strand
TAGACAAGAGGATACGAACAGTGACTTTTTCCTATAGTATCAACCATAACTCGGAGGAGATATACTCATCAGATGAGATAAATGAAAGGTTTTATGCAACAGAATCAAAACCTCAGATGATGAAAGAGTTACGCTCAGAGATGAGAGATATTTTAAAAGAGATGGTTTCTACAATTATAGATAATAGATGAAAATCTATTATCTATCTTGTTTGACCACTACCATATATTTTAAATTTATAAGTGGTTAATCCCTCTATTCCCATAGGTCCACGTGCATGAAGCTTATTTGTACTGATACCAACTTCCGCTCCAAATCCAAATGCACCACCATCAGTAAAACGTGTTGATGCATTTACGTAGACAGCAGCGGCATCTATCGCATTTAAAAATATCTCAGCAGATGTTATATTTTCAGTTATGATAGCCTCTGAGTGACCAGAACCAAACTGTACAATATGCTCTATCGCACCCTCTACACCATCAACTACTTTTATATTTAATATATTGGCTAGATATTCAGTATCAAAATCTTCATCTTTTGCATCTGCAACTTTGATAATATTTTGAGTATTTTGGCAACCCTTTAACTTAGTATGTGCTTTATCAAATGCTATTTTTAGCATAGGGAGAGTCTCTTTTGCTATCTCTTTATCAACAAGAAGAGTTTCCATAGCATTACAAACACCAGGACGTTGTACTTTAGCATTGAGTGCTATGGCGATAGCATTATCTATTTTTGCATCTTTATCTATATACGTATGACACTGACCTTTATCATGTTTGACTACACTAACAGTTGCATTTTCACTTACATATTTAATAAGTCCAGCACCACCACGTGGAATAATCAAATCTACATATTTATCCATTTTTATAAGTTTAGAAACACCCTCACGAGATGAATCGGGAATGAGTGAGATTAAAGATGAGGGTAGATTATTTTCAACTAAAACATCTTTAAGTACACCAGCGATAGCTTTGTTTGAGTATTCTGCTTCTTTTCCACCTTTGAGTACACATACATTAGAACTTTTAAAACATAGGGCTGCCGTATCGGATGTAACATTTGGACGTGATTCATAAATGATACCTATAACACCGATAGCGATACTTACCTTTTCTATTTTAAGACCATCTTCTGTAACCCAACCATCTAGCACTCGACCAACAGGTTCTTTAAGTCCCGCTATCTCTTCAATAGCAATAGCCATAGCATCGATACGATTTTCATCTAAAAGTAGTCTATCCATTAAAGCTGATGTAAGATTGTTTTTCTTACCATCTGCCATATCTAAAGCATTTGCTTTTAGTAGGGTAGATGTTTCATCTCTCAAGGCTTTAGCCATCTCTTTTAAAATTCTATTTTTTTCATGTCCACTTAATGTAGATAAAACTCTACTAGCATTTTTTGCTTCTTCTAAAAATTTTTCCATTGTTTAAATCCTTTTAGATTGATAGTAGATTATTATACAACTATTAATGTAAAATTACTATTATTTAAACAAAAATTAAGTTTTAAACACTATAATTACGGCATCAAAACAGTGGGTCTTTAGCTCAGTTGGTTAGAGCCCTCCGCTCATAACGGAGTGGTCATGTGTTCGAGTCACATAGGACCCACCACTTTTACAAAAAATAAACACTTATTACTACTTTTCGACAACTTATTTTGAAAATTCTAAAATCAAATGTCATTTTCAACTAATCTAATGGTTGCATATCATAAATAACGCCATCATTGGTATACTTAAAGATACTCATATATTTTATGATAACATTTTAAAGAGATAGATGATACAAGATGCCAACCATCTTTTTTTACAAGCAATCAACATAATTTTCCTCCCATATCAAACATAAAATATAAATAATGGACTAACTTCTATTTTAAAATTTATATACCCTCCTCGTGGGAGGTATAGGGTATATAAATTTAAAAACAGAAGTATCCTAATAATAATTTATATTTTAATTTTTTGATTATGAAAGAAAAATTACAAACATTACCGAAGCTGTCATAAATGAAATCATTAACGATGAAGCACCATTAAAATCATTATTTTACATCGAAAAAAATTGAGTTGATTGAGGTGTAGTGAAATGTTTAGAGTTTGAAAAAGATGCTATTAAATTCTTTAACAAACATTTTAAAGAGATAGAATACATAAGAATGCATATGGAAAAATATTGATATAACACATCTATTCCTGAATGATATAACATGAAACATTTTTATGCAAACAATGCTTTTAAATTTATAGCATTTGAGTTATATATACAATGTATAGTAGAAGACTTATAAAGTCCTCTAGTATGCTTTTTCATCCTCATCTGCAAAAAAATCACAAATATTTACTTGCAAAGCTATGGAAATTTTATATAATTGTTCTACATTGTAGTGTTTGTTTTCAAGTCCTGCTTCTATCTTCCCTATAGTACTCATAGATTTATGACCTATTGTTAACGCTAAATCAAGTTGAGATATATTTTTCTCTTTTCTAATTTTTTTAATATTGTTAGCAATGAGTGAATGAAACTTGGAAATATCTACCTCTTTTATACTGT
>JAYEGK010000149.1:0-2573 GCA_034716265.1 Campylobacterota bacterium | reverse complement strand
TCACTATAAATATCGATATTTACCCGATTAAAGAGATAGTTTTCAATCTTTCCCTGTTGAATCTTTATCTCATTAAAACTCTCTAAAGAGATTTTAAGTTGCTCTTCAAGAGCAATTTTATCACTATTAAGTGCTGTTGTTGCCTCTAAAAACCTGCTCTCTTGATCTTGAATAATAGCTATCTTCTTATCATTTATCTTTTTTTCATCACTATTTTTAAGAGTTTTGATATTAAAAAGTGCATACTCTTTCTCTTTTTCTAACTTTTGTAAGATTTTGTTATACTCTGCATTTATATTTTCAACATTTGATGTTAATGCTTTGTACTTTATAGAGAGATTTTGTTTCTCATTTTTGTATTTTTCTTCACTATTATATTCATTGAGTAATCTCTCTATATCGTTTTCTTTATACTCTTTTTCTTTGATCTGAAGATTTTTAATATCATTTGACTCTATCGTTATCTCTTGACGTTTTAATGCTATTTTTTCATCTATTATCTCTTTAGAGATACTGAAATGTTGCTCTAACTTCTTACTTTCACTTTTAAGTAGCTCAAGTTGCTGTGCTATCTCTTCACTCTTAATCACTGTATGAGTTTTAAGTTTATAAATCTGATTTGCTCTTTTTTGAAACTCTAGCTTTACAGTTTCATAATCTGTTAAAGTCGTTGCTAATTTTTCAATAGTTGGGAACTTTAACTCAAAATCCTCTATCTCTCTCTTATTGATAACATAATCATTCAGGTCATCTTTTATTTTTTTAAGATTTATCGTTGCATTTGAGTCTTGTATAAGTGAAACGATAGTTTTTTTCAGTGTATCTGAATGAACTTTTGAACTTGTAAAGATGTTTGAAACTGTTTTAGCAAACTCTTTACGTGAGTTAATATCCTCAAAAAGTGTAAAATTGGTTTGAGACTCCTGTTTTATCTTTTTGTTATTACTATCTTTTTTGTGAAATGTATTGATATAGTTCTCTTTTTTTGATGTCGCATAGTTTGGTAGATTGTTTAACTGAATATTTTCATGCAGTTCTTGAAGATTTCTAGGTCTATTTTTATCTAAAAACAGCTCTTTAACAGTAAGTTCACTATCTGTCATATCGATAAATGTATAGTGTAGATGTCCTCCATTACTCACTATAAAAAGAGATCTACTATCATCTTTTGTATATTCATAAATTATATGAGAGTTTGGCTCTTGAAAATACCACTGATTAAAAGATTTTTTTGTTTCTGGATTAATATTTAACAGAGTGTCTGAATAATCCATCGTATAAAAAAACAAAATAGCTCTCATAAGAGTAGTTTTACCAACACCACTCTCCCCTAACAAAAGAGTGTTATCACTCAAATTTATCTCTGCAAACTGATAATCTGCACTTTTTATTAAATATATTTTTTTTAGTCCATCGATATTACTCATATTTATAAAATCTCACTTTTAATATTTAAAATAATTTTTTCTATCTCTTCTGTATCTAATCCTGTTGATAAAGCTATTGTTTTTATATCCAATCCCACTTCTAAAAGATTTCTCGCTATCTCTAACTGTTTTGTTTTCTCCCCAACAGCCTTTCCTTGTTCTAATCCTTGTTCTAATCCTTGCTCCAACCCTTGCTCCAACCCCTTTTTCTCCCCTTTCATCTCAGCAGTTTTTAAAGCACTCTCCTCTTCGCTCTTTTTCTTCTTTATATACTCATATATATCTAACTCTTTTTGACTCCACTTATATTGTGTAATAATCTCATATGCCTCATTTATCTCTTGAACCTCATTTAACTCTTTTGGAATAAACTCCTCTTTCTCCGCTCTTTTTATGAAATATGTCCACTTGTCTATAACCGTTTCTAGTTCTGACAACTGTTTTTTAAACTTTGGTAACTCTATAAATGTAAACTCAAAATCACTCAAATCATTTTGCATACTCTCTTTATTTAAGATGAGATGGCGAGAGATATAATGTTTGCTTTCAAATATTTTAAAATCACATATTCCTATAAAATAAACTTTTTGGAGTTTCTCATAATCTTCTCCTTTATCTAACTGTTCAACATAAGCTTTTGATGTATAGTACAAACTTCTCTTTGCAAAATCATAAAGGTCTTTGCTTTGCATCTCCACTATGAAATGCTTATCTTCTCTGTTTGTTGCTTTTATATCTAAAATAGTCTCTTTTAAATCCTCTATTTTTGGGACTTGATAGGGATTTACTATTTTTATATCTACTATCTCTTTTTCATCTTTAAAGTCTAACACCGCATTTAAAAATGAGATTAATATCTCTTTTTTACTCTCATCGCCAAATATCTTTTTAAATGCTATATCGTTTCTTGGGTTTGCAAATTTCATTTTTTTCCTTTAATTGTAATAGTTGATTTTATTTTTAATTAATTAATTAATTATTATCCATTCATCAAATTCTTTTATCACTTAAACACCTCGTGTTCTTGCAAATAGATCAAATTTTGTATAACTTTCATCAAGTACCTCTTCAGCGATAAAATTTCTAAAAAACATACCTATTAGATGGTTGTTGTTGATAGCATCTTTTACTGATTCAAAATCTTCT
>JAYEGK010000148.1:0-2583 GCA_034716265.1 Campylobacterota bacterium | reverse complement strand
AGATATGCTCTTGGTGAAATTGATGCAGCAGACAAGATAGACAATGCTATAAAAAAAGCTCTTAGCGAAGGATATAGAACAGGTGACCTTTCGCAATTTGATGCGATAGAAGTTTGTTCGACAAGTGAGATGGGTTCTATTATCGCTAATAATATAGTAAGATAAAAATTTATAAATAAGATAGATATGTACACATTAACTTTAGCAAATATTTATGAAAGTCAAGGTTTCAAAGATGAAGCATTGACTATTTATAAAAAAGTTTTACAAAATGACCCCTCCAATAGTGAGGCAATACTCGCTATCAGAAAATTATCTAAAAAAAGAGAACATTTTTCCGATGTAAATATTCAAATGAAAGATTTATTTATAGATATGAATACCGAAATAGAGTTTAATGAATTTGAAAGGTGGTTATTAAAAACATGGAACTAAAAGATGTCATATTATCTACATTAGCAGAGATGGAAGATGTTCCTGCAATTCAAGAGTCTAAAGAGAAATTTTTAGAAAAAAAAGAGGTTGAAATAAAAAAAATAGAGCCTCCTCTAAGAGAAGTTGTCACAAAAATAGAAAAAAATGTGAAAGAGGAAAAATCAAACTATATAGTTACAGAAACAGAACTAGTATATTTAAATTCTATTAGAGAGAGATTACTTGTGTTGTTTGAAGGATTTCAATCACCGAATAACTTGCATATAGAGTCAAAAGTCGATATGATATTGAACTTTTTAGAGTATGTTTTATCAACAATAGAGGTAAGAATTAATAGTTTAGAAAAGGAAAATAAACAGTGAATCAATATCGTATATTAATTGATGCCGATGATGAAAAAGGTTTGGTACATAAAATATCTACTGTATTTTACAACTACAATTTAAATATTCTCTCTAATAGTGAATTTGTAGATAAAGAAAAAAATAAATTTTTTATGAGAAGTGTTGTTGATGGAGATATGGATCTTCAAGAATTACAAGAGAGATTGATTCAATCTTTACCAGTTAATACATCAATAAAAGTGATAGAACCTAAAAAGAAAAATATTATTATAATGGCAACGAAAGAGATGCATGCATTAGGTGATATTTTAATTCGTCATGAATCTGGAGAGTTAGAAGCAAATATTTTAGCGGTAGTTTCTAACTATGATAAACTAGAAAGTTTAGTTGAAAAATTTAATATTCCATATAAAACAATTTCACATGAAGGTTTAGAACGTGAAGAACATGAAGAAAAAATAGTTCAATATATCGATAACTTTAAAGATATAGATTATCTTGTTTTAGCAAAATATATGCGTATATTAACACCATCGTTTGTGCAAATTTATGAAGATAAAATCATCAATATTCACCACTCTTTTCTACCTGCTTTTATAGGAGCAAATCCTTATAAACAAGCATTTGAACGAGGTGTCAAAATTATTGGAGCAACTTCCCATTTTGTAAATAATAATCTGGACGAAGGCCCTATTATAGCACAGGAAACTATACATATAAATCATACTTATGGTTGGAAAGATATGCAAAGAAAAGGTAAAGATGTTGAAAAAATAGTGCTTTCACGAGCATTAAAGCTTGCCTTGGAAGATAGAATATTTGTTTATGAAAATAAGACAGTTGTTTTTTAAAAGGAGTTTATTTGTTTAATTTAGTGTTAGTGCACCCTCAAATACCAAATAATACTGGTGCCATAGGGCGTTTATGTGTAAATGCTGGGGCCTCTTTACATCTAATAAAACCGATAGGTTTTGATATAGATGAAAAAGCTGTAAGACGGGCAGGGCTTGATTATTGGGATAAATTAGATCTTCATATCTGGGAAAATCTAGATCAATTTTTTCAAAAAAATAGCATAACAAATAATGCTTACTTTGCAACAACGAAAACAGATAAACCATACTTTGATGTAAAATTTCAAAAGAATGATTTTATTTTTTTTGGAAGTGAAACTGCCGGTATTCCTGAAGAGATATTGAGTAAATTTAAATCTCAAAATATTACAATTCCTATGACTGAAAATGGAAGAAGTTTAAATCTTGCTATTAGTACAGGTATCGTTTTATATGATGCAATAAGACAAAATTATAGTGAGTTTGAAAATTAATATGGGTTCCTTTATTGATGGGATAATGATTTTTTTATTTGTTATTTTCATGATATTTCTTTTTGGTGGCTATCATAAAACTAAATCATCTCAGAGAGAAGAACAGTTTAGAATGGAAGAAGAGAAACTAAAGAAAAATGAATAGTTTTATTAAAATAGTGGAGGAGATAAAAAATATTATCTCTGTAAACTTTGAAAGTAAAAAAATTTTTGATAAAGATGTTGCTATTTTACTTGGCATTAGTCAAATGAATTTTGCAACAATGAAGAAAAGAAATAAGATCCCTTTTACAGAACTTTTAGATTTTTGTGCTAAAAAATCTATATCTATAAACTGGATTTTATATGGTCAATCACCAGAAAGTTTAGTTGAATCTACAAATAAAATATTTATGATTAAATATTATCACGATGTAAATGCTAGTGCTGGAGGTGGTTCCAATATTGAAGATGAGATAATGGAAAACATTGAGATAC
>JAYEGK010000147.1:0-2597 GCA_034716265.1 Campylobacterota bacterium | reverse complement strand
ATTCATCTTAATATGATAGTGAATAAGAGAGTTTTACAACTAAATATATAAAAACAAAAATATCAGATATTATTGAGGAAAATCAGATACGTTTTCAAGAGCTTCAAGATTTTGGCGATGAGTTGAATTTTAATAGTATGAATGAGTTTTGTAACAGTTTTTATCTGCAGTTACAAAATCTAAACTTTGAGGAGATATAGATGAATACTCAAAATATTCTTGAAACTTATATAGAAAATATTATCCAGATAATGACTCCACATGGAACAGGAACAGGATTTATTATCGATGACCTAATCATCACTAACTCTCATGTTGTAGGTGGATTACGTGAGGTTGTTATCAGTGCTAAAAAGATTAAAAGAACTATCGCTAAAGTTATCTATGATGATCCAAATTATGACCTAGCTTTTATAAAAGTGGAGTTTGAACTTCCAAAAATAGCACTCAACCTCTCTACAAAGATAGTAGAAGATGGAGATACAACTATAGCGATAGGACACCCTTATGGACTTAACTATACAGCAACAGAGGGTATAGTTTCTCGTGCTTCAAGGGTTCAAGATGATTTGGAGTATATTCAGATAGATGCTGCTATAAACCCTGGAAATAGTGGAGGACCTCTTCTAAATAGAGATGGAGAGGTGATAGGTGTAAACACTTTTATCATCCAAAACTCAAACAACTTAGGATTTGCACTTCCCTATTTTTATATAGAGGAGGTGATGAGAGATTTTAAACTCCTAAAGAGAGAAAATATCATCAAATGCCCCTCTTGTAAAAATAATATTCAAGAGCAGGAGATAGTAAACGACTACTGTCCCGAGTGTGGAACAAAGCTAGAGGTTGCAAGAGCGCGTCGTAAAGGTTACAATCCAACAGGTTCGACCAAACTCCTAGAGGAGATACTGACATCACTCGATATAAATGTAACACTTTCACGAAGAAGTCAATCCTCATGGAGAGTAGATGAGGGAAGTGCAAGAATAGATATAAACTACTATGAAAATGGTGTTATAATAGGCGATGCCAAACTCTGTGCAATCCCAACTCAAAAGATAGATAAACTCTATGACTACCTACTAGAGGAGAATGCAAAACTTTCCTATCTTCAATTTTCGATAAATGAAAATAGTATCTACCTCTCCTATCTCATCATCGACTCCTCTTTAACAAAAAAAGAGGGAAAGATAGCATTGGAGAGACTTTTTAAGTTTGCAAATAGATATGACGATATTTTGATAGATGAGTTTGGAGCTATCAAACAGAAAAGAGATGAAGAAGATTAGTTAAAAAAAATTTAAAAAAGGTTAATAATGAACAATATATTAGGAATTGATTTAGGCACAACAAACTCTGTAGCTACAGTATATACAGATAATGGACTCAAACATATATCTTTTGATAATGACTACCTCCTCCCATCGGTTGTAAATATAAGCGATAATGGTGTAGTAGTTGGCATAAAAGCTAAAAATATGGCGATGATTGCTAGTGAGAATACTGCTATCTCTGTTAAAAGAATGATGGGTAGTAATGAGATGATAACTCTCAATAATAAAAAATTTACACCTCAAGAGATATCATCTTTTATCATCAAAAAAATAGTTGAAACTGCCTCATCTGAGATGGGTGAAGAGTTTACCAAATGTGTAGTAACAGTTCCCGCTTATTTTAATGAAAAGCAGAGAGAGGCTACAACTGAATCTGTTCTTTTAGCTGGGCTAGAGCCTATAAGAATTATAAATGAGCCAACAGCTGCTGCTATTAGTTATGGTGCTGATAAAAATGATGAGATGGTGTATGCTGTTTATGATTTAGGTGGTGGTACATTTGATATCTCTATTATTGAAAATTCTCAAGGTTTGATTGAAGTTGTTTCAACTACTGGAGATAATAACCTTGGTGGAGATGATTTTGATAAAAAATTAGCATATTTTATTCTTGAAAAAAGTGATTTAGAGCTTAAAATGACAAACAATCTAACTATAAAACTTTTACAATTAGCACAAGATGTAAAAGTAAAACTCTCAAAAGAGGATGAAGTTACAATAGATGAGAAGTTTTTTGCAAAAGTTGATGGAGTTGCTCAACACCTTGAAGTAACTGTTACAAAAGAGGAGTTTGAGGGGCTTATAGAAGAGGATATAAACAAAACTGTGATGCTACTTGAAGAGGCGATAGAGGAGTCAGGATACAATATTGATGAGATAGAATCTATCATACTCACTGGTGGCTCAAGTAAAATCCCTTTTGTTACTCAAAAAATCTTAGAACAGACTCAAAAACTTCCTATACTTATAGAAGACCCAGATAAATCGGTCTCTATCGGTGCTATTCTTCAAGCTGCTATGATAGAGGGTATAGATACAGAATCTATTTTAATAGATATAACTCCATATAGCCTAGGTACAAAGGTAGCAGAAAGGGATGGTAGTTTGAAGTTATCTAAGATTATTTTTAAAAATTCACCTGTTCCAAGCAGTAAAACATCACGTTATTATGCAGGAGTTCCTTTTCAAAGAGCTTATGAACTTACAGTTTTTCAAGGTGAAGATGAAGATGATTTAAGTAATGATGTTAAGATTGGAAGTATG
>JAYEGK010000146.1:0-2597 GCA_034716265.1 Campylobacterota bacterium | reverse complement strand
GTGGGAATGAGCATAAAGTAAGTATTAAGAACTTTTTTACAGAGACAGGTCATCAATGTAAGGTATGTACACAGATAAGAAGAGAAAAAGAGGGGCATCCACTTCAAATATCTCTTGATAATATAAATAAAGAGATTAAACCATACAATTTCAAGATTATAAAAAATGAAAAGAACTTATCTTTTGGAAAAAGTACTTTGATATGTCCAAAAGGGCATAAAAATAAAATGGTATGGTTAGTTCTAAAACAAAAGATAGAGCTTATAACAGAAGATAAGCACAAGATTGAAACTATATGTAACAAGTGTAAAGAACTTAAAATATTTGAAGAGAAGAAAGAGTATGTTTTAAAAAAAGGATTTATTTTAGATTGTGAGTTTAATCAATGGAAAGGTATAAGAAATAAATATAAATTTATCTGTATAAATAATCAAAATCATATCCGAAAAACAAGAATTAGCTCTTTTAGCAAAACAAATCAATGTAAAGAGTGTACAGATGAGAAAAGAGAAAAAGATAACTTTGATAAATTCAAAACATTGGTTGAAAAACGAGGAGGTAAAGTTAAAGAAGATATAAATAGAATTACAAAAGAGAGAAGAGTTAAATGTAGATGTACATATAATCATGATTTTGAAATATCGTATGAGAAACTTTCAATTAATCAATGGTGTAGAGCTTGTGTGATAGGAATATCTGAAAATATAGTTCGTATTATATTTGAGCATATATATAAAGAGCTATTTCCAAATGTACGTCCAAATTTTTTGAAGTCACCTCATTCAGATTACAATTTAGAGCTTGATGGCTATAATGAAGAGCTTGAATTGGCTTTTGAATACCAAGGTCCACATCATTATAATAACCCTATGGTTCAAGAAAGAGATAAATTTAAATTATTGCAAACAAAAGAAAAAGATATCACACTTGTAATTATTCCAGAGTTTACTCCAAGTAATAACAACAATGATTATATAGATCACATTGTAAAGTATTTAAAAGAGAATAATGTTGATATTCCACAATTTTCAAGAGAAATAGATTTCTCTTCTGCATTTAAAGGGTCAACAACTCACAATAAATTCAAAAATATACTCGAAGAGCATAAAGGAGAGATAATGCCATCTATAGAGAATCCAAATGCTCAATATAAAGGAGTAGGAACACAATTATTGTTGTCCTGTACAAATAAAGAACATAAACCATTTATACTGACACCAAACGCAATCATATATTATAACAGTTGGTGTAAGCTTTGTAAAAAAGAGATGAAATAACAAAGAGGAAATTAAATCTAAAAAAACTTTCGACTATTTAGTCGAGAGTATAGTGTTCTCTATACTCTAATCAAGATCAGTAAAACAAGAATTTTAAGTTCTCAAAATTTATTGTTTTATTGACTTTCGAAAACAAGAGAATTTAAAGAAGTAGCATAAAGATAAATTAGTGTATAAAATTGATAGAATAGGTTGTTAAGATGAAATTGAGTAAACTTTTGTAAACAATATTAAAGTCAATCGTTGGTTTACAACATTGACTATTTAGTAAAGGTAGTCAATATGAGCCAATCAACCCGTTTAACAGTCCAAGAATACGCTCAAAATATAGGAAAATCTAAACAATCAGTTTATAATCGTATAAAAAGAGGGACACTTCCAACGACAACCATTGATAAACAGGTTTACATAGAAGTTGACGAAATAGACAACCTAGTAAACCAATCTGTAAACCAACCAATGAATAATCCCATTGAAAGCATTGAATCGCCTGTTGAATTAAAAGAGATAAAATCGTTTAAAAAAGAAAATAAAAAACTCAAAAAAATTATTGATAGTAAGGACATAGAGATTAGAGATTTACTTGAAAGAATTATTACTCTAGAGAAGCAACAAAAGAATGAGATCATTAAGCAGCAGGACTTAAAGCACCAAGAACTTAAAATGTATATGGAATTTATTCAAAAACAATCTGAAAATTTATTACCACCTCAAACAACAGCAACAAAAGAAGATAAGCATATAAATAACTACGATGATATTATAGATGCTGATATAGAGAAGAAAAAAAAGAAAAAGAACAAGAGCAAGAAGTAATGTAGTAACTACAATCCCTACTGAACGAGAATTTAACACACTGTAATTATTAATACTATATAACACTCTATTTAATTAAGACCAGTAAAATAAAATTTTTAAGTTCTCAAAAATGGTCGTCTATAAGAATCTATCTCTATTTTTCTAAAATTGCTAAATTTGGGTACTTCACTTGTTCTCAAAAATCGTTATCAAAACTTATTCTTGATAATTTATTGTTTTATTGACTTTTGAGAATATAATTTTAGTATTTATTGTCTTGACTAATTGGGGTGGTATAGCTGTGAAGCTGTCTTCTTATCCGACATGATTATATTTCGACATAAAATGCTTTAAATATGATTCCTTAAATTACTAAAATTATTAGACTGCACCAAATCAACTTTAGCAGATATCTCAGCAAAATGTTTTTTAGCACATTCGATTTTTGATGACTCAGCAGTTTTGATGTCCAAACCTAAATCACTTCCCTTGCTCTCAACTACAAAATAAAGCTTCTCTTCA
>JAYEGK010000145.1:0-2613 GCA_034716265.1 Campylobacterota bacterium | reverse complement strand
CTCTTTTAGAGCTAGATAATATTGTTGTTTCTCCTCATTTAGGTGCAAACACTTACGAATCTCAATATAACATAGGAACACAAGCTGCTGAAAATGCTATTGAAGCTGCAAAAGGGATCGCTTATCCTCATGCGATGAACTTACCTATTGATGAGAGTAAAATACCATCATTTGTAAAACCATTTTTAGAGATGGGACAAAAGATAGGTTTTCTTGTTTCTCAAATCAACAAATCGCAGATTATCGCTATTAAAGTAAGTGGTCAAGGGGAGATAGCTCAGTATGTTGATTCTCTCTCTACATTTGTAGCTGTTGGTGCGATGAGTCAAAATAGTGGAGATACTATCAACTATGTAAATGCAGAGTTTGTAGCCAAAGAGAAAGGTATAGATATAGAATCAGAATCATTAGTTGATTCATCAGTATTTAAAAACTTAATCACTATTAAATTGACAACAGCAGAGGGTACAACAACTGTCTCTGCTACTATTTTCGATGATGGTGTCAAACGTATTGTGGCTATTGATGGTTTTGATATTGAGGTACCATTAAAAGGGGATATGATTCTATTTAAAAATAGTGATGTTCCAGGTGTTATTGGGAGTATAGGTTCTACGTTAGCAAATCATAATGTAAATATTGCAGATTTCTCATTAGCAAGAGATGAACATTCTCAAGCTTTAGCTGTTATATTAGTTGATAATAGCGTTGATGATATAACACTCAATGAACTCTCTTCACTTGAAGCTTGTTTGAGTGTGAGTTACGCAAAACTTTAGAGAATAGATTAGAGATGATACCCTAAAATTAATTTAGGGTATTATCTTACAAGAAATAAACTCTATTTTCTTTTTCTATAAAACTCTTTTTTATATGCATCAAATCTATCCTCTACAATAGATTCACGAACCTCTCTCATAAGATTAAGATAATAGTGTAGATTATGAAGTGTGGCTAATCGAAAATAACTTATCTCTCTTGCTCTAAAGAGATGGTTAAGATAAGCACGAGAATATGTTTTACATGTTAAACATTGACACTCAGGATCTATGGGAGCTTCATCCTCTTTAAATTTTGCACCTTTAATATTGATACGTCCAAAAGAGGTAAAAAGTGTTCCATTTCTAGCATTTCTTGTTGGCATAACACAGTCAAACATATCTATACCACGCTCGATATTTTCTATCAGATCTTCAGGAGTTCCAACACCCATAAGATAGCGTGGTTTATCCTCTGGCATATATTGAACGGTGTGTTCTACTGTGTCATACATCTCATTGTTTAACTCACCAACACTCAGACCACCAATCGCAAAACCATCATAATCCATAGCACAAAGTTCAGTAGCACTTTTTGTACGAAAAGCTTTATCTGTTCCACCTTGAATGATAGCAAAGATGTTTTGCTTACGGCAGATTCCTTTCTCCTGTTGAGAACGAAAATAATCGATAGACTCTTGTGCCCAAGCAGTAGTTCGTTCAATAGAGATTTTAATACGCTCTTGTGTAGCAGGAAGAGCAACTAAATCATCTAAAATCATCATAATATCTGACCCAAGATTTGTTTGAATATCTATAACACCTTTAGGCGTAAAAAAGTGTTTTGAGCCATCTATATGAGAACGAAACTCTATACCATTTGCCATAGGTTTAGATATATCACTCAGAGAAAATGCTTGAAATCCACCACTATCAGTTAAAAAACTTTTTGGATAGGTTGTAAACTTATGTAACTTACCCATTTTAGCGATAGTTTTATCTCCTGGACGAAGATAGGTATGATAGGTATTTGCAAGTATTATATCTGCACCGAGTATGTTGAGAATATCATTCATATCAAGTGATTTTACACTTCCTAATGTTCCTACTGGCATAAACACTGGTGTTTTTATGGTAGAGTGTGCAGTAACTATTGTACCTGCACGAGCTTTTTTTGAAGTGGCTTCTAAAGTAAATTCCATTAAAGGTATCTCCTTGATATCTATAAGATTTTTGCCATTATAGCATTTTTACTTTTTTTATGATTCTGTTCTCAACTTTTTAATCTCTACAAAATATGTATTTCCTAAATATATCACAAAAAAGATAGTTGTAAAGAAAACTGTAAAAGGTATTAAGGAGGTAATGTAGAGAAATAATGTTTTAGCTCTTAACATATTAGCATTGAAATATTTTATTTTCTTGCTCTCCTCTCTTGTGCATATTGTTGACGCTATATCGAAGGTTATCATCTTATGAAAAAAATAGTAGAGAGGAAAGTTAATAGCTATAATATTTATAATAGGTATAAAGTAGAGAGGAATAAGTAAAAAAAAGAGCATAACCATAACAGATGAAGATTTCATAATAACAAAAATAGATTCAATAATTGAACCATAACCGATCATCTCTATATCTTGATAGTGTCTTTGTTGTAGCTCTTTGAGCACAAGGGGTGTTAAAAATCCTACAACAATAATAGCTATAAATATAGAGATATAAAGAGTGAAAAAACCTCCAAGGATATAGATAAAAAAAGATGCTAACCATGATGTAAGAGTATACTCCATAAGAAACTCTAAAATAGCCGTCCAACCCTCTAATTTTGCAGATATATGTTCTGTGTGGGGTATAC
>JAYEGK010000144.1:3566-12825 GCA_034716265.1 Campylobacterota bacterium | reverse complement strand
GAAAAAGTTTTTAATTGTTTTAATAGTAGTGTAGAAAATATTACATCAAAGAATGATGGAATTTTGATGTTTATTAAATCCAATAAACTTGTAGTTCTTTTAATTGAATTAAAATCAAATAATTCAAAGGGTTATTTAAAACAGTTAAAAGCAGGTAGAAATTTTATAAACTATCTTTTGATGCAAATAGACCTTTTTTATTCTATAAATGTACAAAAAGAAAATGTACTATTTAGAGGTATCTTATTTGATACAAGAGTAAGAAAAGGAACAACTCAAAGAGTGTTACATTTTGAAGATAGAAATGGTTTAATATGTACAACACTAGGTTGTAATCAACGTTATAAACTTCAAACTATTAGTGAAAGTATAAAGATTGATTATGAATGATTTCATCGAGAGATACAGTTTCCAAAACTACTTCGTAAACGATTTACTCTATGATGACACGGAGATTGTTTTTGTTTTAGAGTCTCCTCACGTTTACGAAGTGAAAAATGGTTATCCCGTCGCTGGAAAGAGTGGTAAGGATATGAGTAAGGTTCTTGTGCAAGATGAAGCACTAAAAAACGACTCTTTTGGTAAGCTTGTCTATGAACAAAAAATTCAAAAATTTGGGATAGTCAATATCTCAAATATCCCTCTTCAAGAGTTGGCTTACTCTACTGAAGATAGTAACTTTTCCAAACTTCCAACGCAACTTATATTTAAAGATTTTGTACTTTTTCGACAAAACCCATCTCTGAGAAAAAAAGATTGTCGAGTAAATAAGCTTATTAAAATTTTTCAAGAGGATTTTGCTAAACGACTCTCACCTCATAGAGATAAAAAGATAGTGCTTTGTGGTGGGTTTGTGCATAAAATATTTAACGACACTTTTTCTCATGAAGAATTTAGAGCTACCATAGAAGTCCCTCACCCCTCTTTTAATAACTGGTCTAAGCTTAAGTATAAAGAAAAAATAGAACAACTAAAGGAGTTTATAAAAGATGAAAATAGTAGAGATATATAAAGAACTAGATAAAATTTCACCATTTGAACTACAAGAACCTTGGGATAACTCTGGTTTAATTGTTGGTGATTTCAATCAAGAGATTGAGACGATAGTCTTGAGTATAGATGTTGATGAAAAATTGATAGATTCTCTTGATGAGAATACACTTTTAATCACACATCACCCTTTGATTTTTAAAGGTTTAAAAGAGGTAGATTTTAGTAAATACCCATCAAATCTTATCCATAAAATGATTCGTAAAAATATATCCAATATTGCGATGCATACTAATTTTGATATAACAGATTTAAATGATTATGTTGTAGAAGAGATTTTAGGGTATAAAATAGTTCAAAAAGATGGTTTTATAGCTTATATAGAAGTAGATGAAAAATTTGAAGATTTTGCTAAAAAAATAGAAAAAAAACTTGGGCTAGAGTTTAAAAAATATGTAAAATGTCACGATTATGTGAAAAAAGTAGCTATTACAACAGGCTCTGGATCTTCACTTATCTCTAAAATTGATGCTGATTGTTTTTTAACTGGAGATATTAAATATCACGATGCTATGGAAGCAAAAAGTATAAATTTATCTTTAATAGATATTGGACATTATGAAAGTGAACACTTTTTTGCACAAATTTTGGATGAGCATCTGAAAAATTTAGGTTTAAAAGTTATAATAGCGTCATCCGAAAATCCATTCACATACATATAATCAAATTCTTGTATCAAAAATGGTCAAAGTAAAAACTTAAAGGAATTCAATGAACAATCACTTACAGCAACTAATAGATCTTGCAGAGATCGATAAAAATATTGATGCATTTGAGCCTCAAATAGAGGAAGCAAACTATAGTTATGAAGCAGCTCTTGCAAAAACTCAAAGTATTAGTTCTAGTATTGAAAGTTTAACTACTGAAATCAAAGATGAAGAGTTGAAAAAATCTAAAAATGATTTACATCTTCAAGAACTTTCTCAAAAATTAGAGGAAAATTCTAAAAAAAGTGCTGATGTTAAAACTGAACGTGAGATGAAATCTCTTCAACTTGAAGAGGAGATAGCAAAAGAGCAAGTTACTTTTGCTAATGAAGAGATAGCTAGATTAGAAAAAATTATAGAGTCTAAAAAAGAGCAGATTGAAACATTAGAAACTTCTTTAAAAGATGTAAGTTCAAATTTAGAAAAAGTAAAATCTGATGTTGATGCAAAGTTAGTAACTATAAATGCTGATAGACAAACTGTATTTGTTGAAAAAGAGAAACTTCTTGGTGATATAAATAAAAAAGGTTTAGCTTTCTATCAAAAGATTCGTCGTTGGGCTAAAAATACAACTGTTGTGACAGTTGAAGAACAAGCTTGTATGGGATGTCATATGGTAATAAGTGATAAAATTTACTCCGATGTTGTTAGAGCAGAAGAGGTTACAACTTGTCCTCATTGTGGTCGTATTCTTTTTGTAAAAGTTGGCGAAGAGTAGGCTTGTCGCCTTTTACAGCTTTTTATTATATTGTAAGTGTTGTGCTATATATTATAGCACTTCCACTTTTAATAGTTCTCTCACTCAAATCAAAATATAGACAATCTATCCCATCTCGTTTTTTTCTTTTTAATAACTCCCAATTTGAAAATGAGAATGGAATATGGTTTCATGTATGTTCATTAGGTGAGGCTAGAGCATTAAAACCTATCTTAAATCTACTACAAAATAGAGATATTAAAATAACAGCTATCACTCATACAGGACACTCTCAAGCCAAGAGATATAATAGAGATGTAAAGTATCTACCCTACGAGATTTTTTTGCCATTTTGGATGAAAAAACAGAAACTGTTGATAATTTTAGAGGCTGAATTTTGGTATATGCTTATAATTATGGCACACATTCAAGGAACAAAAGTTATTTTATTAAATGCTCGTATATCAGAGCGAAGTGAAAAAAAATATTTGAAACTAAAATGGTTTTATAAAAAAATGCTCCAAAATGTTGAGATAATTTATGCTCAAAGCCAAGAGGATAAAAAACGATTTTTAGCATTAGGCGCTACAAATATTGAGGTTATTGGAAATATTAAGTTAGCAGATGAGATTAAAGTAACACAACAGTATGAGAAACAAAACTGTGAAGTTGTTGTTGCAGGGAGTACACATAGGGACGAAGAGGAATCTATTTTAGAAGCTTTTGTAAAATATAATCAAGCTAAAAACTCAAAACTTATAGTGGTACCACGCCATCCAGAACGTTTTGAAGAGGTTTATAAACTTATGGAGAGTTATGCGAAAAAGTATCAACTCTCTTTAGAAAGATTTTCACAAACACAAGAGTTTAAAAGTGATCTTATCTTAGTGGATAGGATGGGAGAACTAAACAATATCTATGCGATAAGTGATATCGCTATTTTAGGGGGAGCTTTTAGAGAGGATGTTGGTGGACATAATCCTCTTGAACCTGCTGAATTTAGATGTAAAATTATTACAGGAAACTATTTTTTTCATCAAAAAGAGCTTTTCAAATATGTTCAAAATGTTCAATATGTTGCGTCGGATGAGATATATGAAGCATTGAAAAAAACAGAAGAGATTCCACCATCAATAGTGAATGAAAAGATAGATTTACAACCCGTTATAGATAAAATATTAAAAATATAAGGAGTCAGTTTTGGCTACAGAAAAAGCGTATAAAATTTTAGCAAATCAAGAGGGAATCTCAAACTCTCAAGCTAAATCTATGATAGACAGAGGTCTTGTCTATGTAGGAAATAAAAAAGTGATGATAGCTAGAGGTGAGATAGATGCAAAAACTATGTTTAGAGTGCAAAAGATAGAAAAAGCTAAAGTTATTTTTGAAAATGATGATATTTTGGTTGTTGATAAACCAGCTTATGTAAACTCTGATGAGATAGAAAGAATCTATAAACCGGCAGTTTTACTTCATAGACTTGATCGTGAAACAAGTGGTGTTTTGATGTTGGTAAAAAATGAAGAGTTTCGTCAAAAAGCGATTATGGAGTTTAAAAAAGATAGGGTTTATAAAGAGTATATCGCTTGGGTTGAGGGTATAATGAGTGAACCTATGGAGGTAGATAAAGCTATCTTAACACAGAAGAAAAATAATAAAGCATATTCAAATGTATCTGGAAAAGGAAAACCAGCAAGAACAGAGTTTTTTCCAGATATAGTAAGTGCAAATAAAACAAAAGTAAAATGTATTATCCATCAAGGGCGTACACATCAGATTAGAACACATCTTCGTTATATAGATCACTCTATTATTGGTGATGAGCAGTATGGTGGACGTCGTGCAAAACGTGTTATGCTTCATGCCCATAAAGTAAGACTTTTAGGAAAAGAGTATATCTCCCCTGAACCTAAAACATTTATTGATTTTCAATAAAAGCAAATTAAAAGTAAGTTTTTACTATAATTCAAAACTTTTTACATCTGTAAGATAATTAACAAGGAGAGTCTATGTTTGGTGGTTTAACAGAATCATTTACAAGTGCTATTAAAAAAATTCGTTTCCACGATGATGATAAGGCACTAACAAAAGCGCTTACTGAGTTAAAGAAAAATCTATTAAAAGCAGATGTGAACCATAAAGTTGTTAAAGAGTTAATATTAAAAATTCAAACTGAAACTAAATCAAATGGAATCGGTAAAGATCAATTTTTAGATGCTCTTAGAAAAGCTTTAAATGAGTTACTAGAGATTGGTGGAAATAAAGGTTTTACTTTTGCTCCAAACCCTCCAACTGTTATTCTTATGACAGGTCTTCAGGGTTCTGGTAAAACAACAACAACTGGTAAATTAGCTCTTTATCTAAAAAATAAACAGAAAAAAGTTCTTATAGTTGCAGCCGATTTACAACGTTTAGCAGCAGTGGAACAACTTCGTCAAATCACTACACAGATAGATGTTGAACTTTATGAAGATGAGGCAACAAAAAATCCAGTAGAGGTAGTTAAATCAGCAATAGAAAAAGCGAAAAGTGGAATATATGATGTTGTTCTTGTAGATACAGCAGGTCGTTTAGCTATTGATGATGAACTTATGGATGAACTTTCCCAAGTGAAAAAGGTAGCAGATCCAGATGAAGTTTTTTATGTGGCTGACTCCTTAACAGGTCAAGATGCTATTAGAACAGCAACATCTTTTAAAGAAAAGATAGGTATCGATGGTGTTATTTTAAGTAAATATGATGGTGACTCTAAGGGTGGTGTAGCTCTTGGTCTCTCTTCTCAAGTTCAGGTTCCATTACGTTTTATTGGTAATGGTGAGAAGATGGAAGATTTAGAGGTTTTTATCCCTGAACGTATCATAAATCGTTTGATGGGTTATGGAGATGTTGAAGGTCTTGCTGAAAAAACTGCTGATTTTATAGATGAGAAACAAGCTAAACATCTTACAAAAAAGATTAAAAAGGGTAAGTTTAACTTTAATGACTTTTTAGAGCAGATGGAATCTATGAAAAAGATGGGAAGTATGAGTTCCATTATGGGAATGATTCCTGGTATGGGTAATATGTCAAAAGCTATTAAAGATTTTGATTTTGAAAACTCAGATGAATTAAAAAATATTAAAGCTATGGTTTCATCTATGACTCCTAAAGAGAGAGAAAATCCAGAATTGTTAAACAACTCTAGAAAACAGAGAATAGCAAAAGGGTGTGGTCTTACTCAAGTTGAGATAAATAAGATGATTAAACAGTTTAAAAATGCTGGTAAAATGGCAAAGAAATTTTCAGGTAAAAATGGAATGAAAGATCTTCAGAATATGATGAGTCAGATGGGTGGAGGAGCTGGTCATAAAGCTTTGCCTAGATAGATCTAAAAAACTTTGCGAAAGTAAAGTTATAAACTTATATTTTGAGTTTATAACTTTGCATTCAATTGCAAAAAAATTAAATATATTCAGCTAGTTGAAATATAACTAGTGCAGAGAAGGACAAAATATGGCAACAGTAATTCGCCTAACTAGAATGGGAAGAAAAAAACAACCTTTTTATCGTATCGCGGTAACAGATAGTCGTAAGCGTAGAGATGGTGGCTGGATTGAACTAATTGGTCATTACAATCCAATGGTAGCTGAGAAAACTTTAGTTGTAGATAACGAAAGATTAGATTACTGGTTAAGTGTTGGTGCTAAAATGAGTGATCGTGTTCAAAAGATAACAGGTCGTTAATTATGATATCTGATTTTGTCGCACAATTTGCAAGACTAATAGCATCTAAACCAGAAGATATTAGAGTAAAAGTAGAAGAGGGTGGCGAAATAACAGAGATCGTTCTTTATGCTAATCAAGCTGATATCGGAAAGCTTATTGGTAAAGAGGGTAAAATGATTGGTGCGATAAAAACAGTTATCTCTGGCTGTAAAGCTAAGGATGGTATGAGTTACCGTATCAATGTCGAAGCAGTATAACGAACAGCTTCTTCATATCGCTACTATCGGCAAAACAGTCGGTATTAAAGGGGATATGAAATTTCATGATAAAAGTGATTTTCCAGAACAGTTTTACGATGGTGCAACTTTTTTTACTAATCTCAAAAGAGAGATTACACTTCGTGATGTAAACCTTGAAAGAGGTATTATAAGAGTTGATGGAATCAACAGTGTCGAAGATGCTAAACGATTTACAAATGCGAAACTTTTTACATCAAGAGAGGAAACAAGAAAAAATTGCCATTTAGATAATGGTGAATATTTTTGGTTTGATCTTGAAAATTGTGAAGTTTATGAAGATGGTAAACTGTTAGGTGTTGTTGATGATGTTGAAAGAATATCTATTACAAATTATCTTAATATCATAACAAGTGATGCGTTGGTTGCTAGTGGTAAAGCAAAAAAGTTTTTACTTCCGTTTAACGAGCCATTTCTTTTAAATACAGATATTGATAAAAAAGTTATCACAGTGAGTGGTGCTATGGATATTTTAGAAGCTTCATAATGAAATTTACATTTGTTACACTTTTTTCAAATCTTGTTGAGGGTTATTTTCAAGATTCTATATTAAAACGAGCGATTGATAAAGATATTATAAGTATCGATTATCTCAATCCAAGAGATTTTAGTAACAACAAACATTTTAAAGTAGATGATACTGCTTTTGGTGGTGGGGCTGGAATGGTTATGAATCCTCAGCCTCTATTTGATACTCTAGATGAGTTAAAGAAACAGAATGAAGATGTTCATATCGTTTTTTTGACACCTGTTGCAAAACCATTTAAACAAAATGATGCAAAAAGGTTAGCGAAAAAATCTCATGTTGCGTTTGTGAGTGGACGTTATGAGGGTATAGATGAAAGAGTTGTTGAAAAGTATGCAGATGAACTTTTTTCTATCGGTGATTATATTTTAACAGGAGGCGAACTAGCTTCTTTGGTAATATGTGATGCTGTAAGTAGAAATATAGAGGGTGTTTTAGGAAATAGTGATTCGTTGAGTGTAGAAAGTTTTGAGACTTTAACACTAGAAGCACCAACATTTTCTAAGCCTAATACCTATGATTCACTGGGTGTTCCATCAGAATATCTAAAGGGTAATCATAGTAAAATTCGCTCATTAAAATTAGCTCTGTCTGAGTGTAAGACTAAGTTCTTTAGACCAGAACAACTATTAAAGTATAGAACAAGGAAATCTTATGAGAAATAAGTATATAGAAAACTTTGAAAAAGCACAAATAGCTGAAAAGAATATTCCAGATTTTCGTGCAGGTGATACTGTTCGTTTAGCAGTAACAATTAAAGAGGGTGATAAATCTCGTGTTCAAGCTTACGAGGGTGTTTGTATCGCTAAGCGTGGTCAAGGAACTTCTGCAACAATTACAGTACGTAAAATTGGTGCTAATGCTGTTGGAATTGAAAGAATATTCCCACTTTATTCTGATTCAATTGATGAAATTAAAGTTATTCGTCGCGGTCGTGTTCGTCGTGCGAAACTATTTTATCTTCGTGAACTTGCTGGTAAAAAAGCTCGTATCAAAGAACTTAGAAGAAAATAATTCTTCTAAGCTTCGGCGAACTCCTTTCTAATTAAACTCCCCTTTTTCAACAAAAATACCCATTATTATTAAACTCCTTTAAATATAGAACTATTTCATATCTGTTTGTTTCATTTACTAGTATAATCTAAAATGGATTATTTAAACGACTTAAAAACAGTTATACAGATAAACTCCTATACACAGAATAAATCAGGTGTAGATAGAGTTGGTAAAGTTTTTGACTTATGGTTAGAAGAGTTGGGTTTTGAAACAAAAACATATGAACGTTCTCTTATAGGTAACCACCGTCATTATAGATCAAAAAATTTGCAAAATGCAAAAAAATTACTTCTACTTGGACATATTGATACTGTATTTCCCCCAGAAAAATTTGAAGATTATAAAGAGGATAAAGAGTGGGTTTATGGTCCAGGTGTTTGCGATATGAAGGGTGGAAATATTGTAATAGTTGAAGCTCTACGTGAACTTAAAAAAGAGAGTATAGATATTGAGAATATAGATATTTTATTTGTAAGTGATGAAGAAACAGGGAGTGATGATTCTAAACATTTAACAGCTGAGTTGGCTAAAGATTATGATTACTGTTTTGTTTACGAAGCTGCAGGTAGAGATATGGAAGTAGTGACAGGTAGAAAAGGTGTTGGTACATTTTTTATAGAGATAGTGGGTAGTGCTTCTCATGCTGGAAATAGTTATAGTGAAGGGATAGATGCAAATCTAGAACTTTCATATAAACTTCAGGAGCTGGTAAAGTTAACAGATTTGGAAAAAGGTACAACTCTAAATGTTGGAAAAATAGATGGAGGAATAGGTGCAAATACTATCTCTCCACATGCAATGATTACATTTGAACTAAGATACAAAACAGAAGCAGAGAGAGATAGAGTTCTAAAAGAGATAGATAAAATAGTGAATACCTCCTATGTTGAAGGTACATCAGCATCTTTAAAAGGTGGCATTCAGCGTGATGTTATGCAAACAACAGACTCCTCATTAGCATTAATAAAAAATATAGAAAAAATTATAACTTTCGAACTGAAATGGGAAGAGCGAGGTGGAGTGAGTGATGCTAATATAGTAAGCTCAAATGGTGTAGTTACTCTTGATGGTTTTGGACCATTTGGTGATGGTGACCATACTGTAAATGAGAGAGCAAATAAAGAGAGTTTTATAGCACGAATAGATTTAAGTAAAAAGCTATTTAAATATTTTATAGAAAATAAAAAGTTTTAGGGAGAGAATATGTCAAATAGAAAAATTG
>JAYEGK010000144.1:0-3556 GCA_034716265.1 Campylobacterota bacterium | reverse complement strand
TAATGGTGGTGGTGATAAAATTCAAAAAAAAATTATTAAAAAATTAAGAGAAAGAGATATTGAAACAGCTAATAATGTAAGGCTTCATGATTGTATAGCTAAAAATGGTCATATTATTCATGATGAACTAAAGGTTGATAAACTAGATCTTTTCTTTTCCTATAATGCAGGGGAGCAAACACAGTATCAGATGTATCTCTATCAAGCATTGAACCGAGTGATCCCTATGATTAACTCTTACGATGCTTTTGCTTTAACAGAGGATAAATTTCATACCTCTTTTGTTCTAAGAAATGAGGGTATTCAAACAGCTGACTATAAATTGTGTCATAGAGATAATGGAGCAGCTCTTAAAAAGATTATTAAAAAATGGGATAAAATGGTTTATAAACCAACTGATGGTTGGGGTGGAGTAGGTCTTACAAAGATTGAGAGTGAAGCAAATCTAGATATGTTAATGCCATTTTTAAATCAGATGGATCTTCGTTATTTTTATGTTGAAAAATTTATAAAATATGATAATACAGATTTTAGAGTAGATATAGTTGATGGAGAGTTTGTATCCTGTTATGGTAGAAAGGCAAGTGGAACAGATTGGAGAACCAATGTAACAAGTGGTGGTTCTGTTTTTATGCGTGAAGCCAATGATGAAATTATTGATGTTGCTAAAAAAGCTTGTAAAGCTACTGGTGTTGATATTGGTGGTGTTGATATTATCTATGATCAAGAAAAAGAGGAATATATTGTACTTGAAGTAAATGGTATTCCTGCATTTGCAACACCAGAACAGGAAAAGATAGGTCTTTCCTTTAATGACAAAAAAATAGATTTAATTGTTGATTTAATAGATAAAAAAACAGAGAAAAAATAAAATAAGATTACCTCTTTTGAAGAATTATATGAGTATGATTTCATATAATTAAATAAACTTTATATCGAGGTTACAAACTTGAGACAACAATATACTTCATACAATGAATGTGTAGACTTTTTTAAGTCTGCACAAGAAACAAATCCAGAAATTTTCAGTGTTAAAACTATTGGTAAAACTTGGGAAGATAGAGATATCATCGCTGTTAGTATTACAAAAGATGTAAAAAAAGATAGAGAAAAACCAGCACTTTTTTATACCGGAACAATCCATGCACGAGAATGGGTAGGAATTGAAATTTCATTGAGATTTGCTAAGTATATCTTAGAACATATAGATTATGATCCTCATTTAAATAAAATATTAGATAATGCAACTTTATATATGGTTCCTTGTGCAAATCCAGATGGTTTTGAATACTCAAGAAATCATTTCTCTTTTTGGAGGAAAAATAGACGTAGAAACTCTGATGGTACTTTTGGTGTAGACCTAAATAGAAATTTTGAGATCGGTTTTACTCCAAATAAAGATATGTCATCAAATGTATACTCTGGTCCATACCCCTTTAGTGAACCTGAAACAGCCGCCCTTCGTGATTTTGTACTTGATCATAAAAATATTACGATAGCACTTGATTATCACTCTCAAGGAAATGTTTTTTTTCCTGCACATAACTTTATACATGAAGATGCTGAAAATGCGATTGATCTTAACCTTTTAGCTGGAAATATGGCTGAAGAGATTAGAAAAGAATCTGGTCGTGAATATGGTATTCACATGGGAAAACCTCCTGTACATCTTATTTCTGGAAGTGGAAGAGAGTATTACTATTCACAGGGTGCATTAGCTTTAGTTGCAGAGGTTGGAACAAGAAATATTAGTGATTACAAAGAGCATATGAGTGAAAATATCGATGAAAATATTCCAGCATTGATGTTTGCTCTTACAGAGGTAAATAATTATCAAAAAACTGATGCACTTCCACGAGTAAAAGATTTTGTAGCAACAGCTGTAACGGCAAGAGAGGTTGAACTACATTGGGATTATATAGAGGATGATAGTTTATATTTTGAGATATACCGTTCAGAAAAAGCCAAAGGTTACGCACAATCTTCTAACAGAATAGGTATGACTAAATTAAGAACCTTTACAGATAAAAATCTTCCATCAGCTACGAACTATTGGTATCATATACGAGCTGTTTGTAAAGAGAGAGCGATGAAGTCTCCTTTTGGACAAAAGGTAGCAGTGAGAACAAATCCAGCTGCTAATATGTTTTCAAAAATTTTATATCCATTAGCTGAAAATATAGGATATGTAGGAGAAAAAACTAAAAAGAATAGTGAACATTTTGGGAATAACTCTCTGTTTGTAGGACTGTCTGAGGGTAGAGGTGAATGTTTAGGTATATGTGGTTTTTCCCTTAATACTATTCCTGAAAATGCTGTTATAACAAAAGCATCGATATCATTTTATCCAATGAATAGAGTTTCTGTACAGGTTGAAAGTTATGGGCAGTGGCGAGTAGGGCAGATAGATGAAAGAACAGTGGATGATTTTAGTAGTTTTGATGAAGTAAAAAATGCTAAAGTCTTAAGTTATATAGATAGACCAACAGGTTCAGCACAGTTAGCCCAAGGGGTATGGCGTAAATATGAGTTTGCAAATCAAGAGATAGATACATTGCAAAAATCATTAAAACGTAGAGAAGCCTATTTTAGAATGGAGGGTCCATCGACATTACCACTTGACCGTGCTTCACAGTTGATGCAATGGGATATTGGATATGGAAAGTTTAGTGGAGGATTAACATATAGACCAAAATTAGATATATCTTATACTATTAATGAGTCTAAAATTGAACTGCAATCATCATCTGAAGTTACAGCAATAAAAGAAAAAATTGTTGATTCATCTTTAAAAGTAGGTTATAGCAGAGATGGAGATAAAGAGTATGGTTGTATTGAATTTGATCTATCAAATTTACCGGAGATGGATAATACAACAATATCAAATGCCTATATAGATATAGAAGCAAACAAAGTTAATTCAGCAGATAATCTACGTTTTCATATGGAGATGGTAGTTCCTTGTGAAGGTGAAAAAAGTTATAAAAAAATAAAAAATAGAGATATTATTGAGCGTATAGGTTACGATGTAAGTGTTAGTGATATAAGAGAAAACTCTAAACAAAGATTTGTTTTTGATAAATATGCTATTGATGAGATGTTAGTAAATGCATCTAAAAACTCTAAAGCAGTTTTTATTATATCCCCATCATATCATAAAGCATTTTGTAAATCTCAAACTGTTTCGTGGTTAGATTCTAAAAAAATGAAAAAACCATCTTTAGTGATTAATTATATTAAAAAAAGACGAACAGCACCAGAAAAAGTAAAAAATTTAAGTTCTAAGATAGAAAATGGTTTGATTAAGTTAGAGTGGGATAAGCCAAAAGATGATGCTGTTAAAGGTGTAATCGTTGTAAAAAATCCATTCAAAATACCATGCTCTCCTTATGATGGTCAAAAATTATATGGTGGTAATGATAACTATACCTTTGATAATTTTGGAGATAAAAAGATTCATAAGTTTTATGCTGTTTACTCCTATGATGATGTTCCAAATTTTTCAGAAGCTGTATTTATAGAAATTAATGAATAATTCTTTTTAGTTTAAGCTATA
>JAYEGK010000143.1:0-2633 GCA_034716265.1 Campylobacterota bacterium | reverse complement strand
TCCTCCTCTATCTTTTCAAGTATAGTAAAACTATTTTTTAGAACAACTTTTGTGATATGATTATAATATCCACCATGTTTTGATGATTCTAAAAAGAAAAAGGGAGAGAGTATTTTTCCTTCACTATTTTTTAATCTTACTAAAGATTCATATTTTTCTATTTTTTCTGTTTTATTGTTATAAAGAGGTTGAAAATAGGATAGGATATTTCCTGTTTCTATCGCTACTTTTATCATATTGATAGTATCTATATTTTTTTGTGTTTCCTCTCTTATTTTAGATGCTAAACCATTTGCATCTATTATATATTTATCTGTTTGCAGTAACTCTTTTAGTCCAAGTTTTGCATTTTCATATATATCATCTTTGCCTGTGCTAAAACTGATTAGAATAGATGGATTAAACTCATAATCATCTATTTGAGTTTTCATCTTTTTAACATTGTCTTGAAATTTTTCAAGACAGGAAGTTTTTTCTTTTGTAAAATTGTTGTAATCTATAATATCCTTAATAAATGCAAATTCACCATTTTCAAGTCTATATACTTTCTCAAATTTACACTCTTTTGGAAAATATTTTAGGATATTTTTGAAAATATTTTCCTCCAGTTTATGGATAATATTTGAACTATAAAAATTTTCCAGCTCTTCAAAGTTAGCTATCTTAACAATTATTAAAACACTAAATTTTGATCCTTTTATAATATCATGTAAAAGAACTTTATGATTAATAATATCATCTATATTATGTCTTAGTGCTATATATTCTACTATATCTCCTGATTCATTTAAGATAGGTACAATGGTACTATCTACATGATAGCTAGAACCATCTTTTCTTCTATTTTTGATAATACATTTAAAAACTTGCTTATTTTGAATTGTTGCCCACATCTTTTTAAAAAGTTTATCTTCTGAATCTGGATGACGGACAATACTCTGAGTATGCCCAACAAGTTCCTCTCTCTTATATCCACTTATTTCACAAAATCGATCATTTACACTAAGAATAACACCATTTGTATCCGTAGTAGAGATAATTTCACTTACCCCTAATGCAGTTTGCAGATCTTGAAACTCCTTTGCTTTCCTTTGTAATAAAGTATTTTTACTTAGTAACTCTTTAGCACTTTCATCATGATTTTTTTTCAGTTTATAATATAAAAAGAGTATTGTTACTATCAATAGGAAGATATCAATTAGTATAAAATATAGGTTATCTCTATTTTTATTATCGATTGTAGTTAAAAGTTTGTTTTTGTCGATCTCCAAACTGATAATACCTCGAAGATCTCCTAGTTTATAATCATAGGCACCATCATAGTTCTCTTGAATGATTTTTGGAGCATCCTCTTTTTTACCATGACACTTTAGACAAGTAGGTGTAATATAAAGGGGTTCATAGTATCGATAGATATAGTTTGGATCTTTTTCAAATATATATTGATCTGAATGAGAGTTTTTAAAACTTGTGATAATCTTCATCTCTTTAGGGTTTGCTCTGTTTTGAATATTTCTTGGTCTATCAGATACAGTTCTTAAAATAACTCTTGTATCTAAAGATTTGGCAAATTCAAGAGTGATATCATTGGATGTTTTTACAGGAATAAGGTCGATAGTTTGTTCATTGACATCTATATGGTTATTAACAAATGTATCTAAATAGGTTTTTCGAAAAGATTTAAAGAGTGAAGTTATAGATTTTGCCTCTTCTAACAGTATAGTATCTCTAATCTTTTCATTTTCAGAGATAGTGATATAGGTATGACCTGCACTAAAAATCAAAAGAAAAAGAATTATTGATATTAAAAGGTTTGCATTACTGTTTTTAAACATTATTTGAGTCCATATATTGTAAATTTAGTGAGGGATTTCATAGTATATAAATTTGTTTTCATTATAATATATTAAAAATTAAAATATAATTATATATGGAGTGAAAAATATGAAATATATCGCAATAGATTTAGGTCTCAAACGTATAGGATTAGCCTATTCAGCCCATAAAGATATAGTAACACCACTACCAGCAGTGATACGAAAAAATCGTAATCAAGCTTCATCTGAAGTCAAAAAAGTGATAGAGGATTGGGAGGTTGATAGTGTTGTTATCGGTATTCCTCTAGGTGGGAGTAGTGAAGATGAGATGAGACGACGTATCGATCATTTTATGAATTTAGTTGATTTTAAAGGGGAAATTATCTATCAAGATGAAGCGGGAACTTCACTCGAAGCGGAAAACCTTATGAAAGGGGAGATAAAGTATATTCGTGATGGACGAATAGACTCTATCTCTGCTAAAATTATTTTAGAACGTTATCTTCTTTCTATAAAACACCAAAAAACTTAGCAGCTTTTATCTCATCTTCAGTTAAGCCATCTAGCTCAAAATCTTCATCATTGGCGATTTTGTCTTTGATGTGATTCTGACAATGTGTAAACATAACTGTTTTTGCTTCTTCATTATCAGCGATAAAACCAAGACCACTAAACTGATAAGGCTCCTCTTGCTCGATACATAAAACAGTCCCCTCACATTTTTCCTCTAACAGTGTTACTAAATCTCTATAATCCGCATTAAAATCTGTCGCATGCCAACCCATATCCTCTAGCTCTTTATGTGAAAACTCTGCA
>JAYEGK010000142.1:0-2644 GCA_034716265.1 Campylobacterota bacterium | reverse complement strand
GAAGTAAAATTTCTTATCTTACTCGTAGAAGCGATAAACACTCTAAAAGTTTTGATTGGCTTGATTATAAGTTAGCTAATTTTTTCTATAAAAAGAATACAGTTTGCTGCTAATTAGTCAGTCCCAATTTTCTAGCTTCATTATAAGATTTAGTTTTAAGTGACTTGATTATTTCTGTTTGGTTAAAGTAACTCCGATAAGGTTGGGGAACCTTAATTCTAAAGCTATAATATCCGTAATTATTTTTTGATAAATATTTCATTTGTGTAGTGTTTTGTGTAGAAGTCTCAAATTGAGTCATAACTATACTATACTAGATTGATATTTTTTAAAAGTCAAGTAAAGTTCGTAAATAAGGGGATTAAAGTATGGTGCGCCCGACATGATTCGAACATGTGACCGCTGGTACCGCAAACCAGTGCTCTATCCAGCTGAGCTACGAGCGCACACCAAGTATCTCTCTTTTGAGATGGCGAAATTATAGCAGGTAAAACTTAAAATATAATTAAGTCATAGCTGCTTTATTTAATTTTCTTAAAAGTTTATTCATATCCTTCTCCATAAGAAATATCTCATGTGTTTTTCGGATATAGGAACGAAGAACCAACTGTAACTCATTGTTTCCATCGATATTAAAATCTTTTTTCAATTCTTCTTGTAAGTGAGGAGCAAAATCATCGTCAACATTTACATCAAAACGACGGCCACCTATATGTAAACCTAATTTTGTGCTCATTTATTAGCCTAAAATATTTTCTACTCTAGATATAATATCTTCCATCTCTAACTCTTTCATCTCATTTTGCTCTTTAAGCTCATCTATCTCTTTATTTTTAAGCTCTAATGCCTCATTTAAAGATGCTACTTCAGTCGTTAAAGTTTCATTTTCCTCTTTAAGAGTACCATATTTTGTTGCAACTTGAGAAACCTTATCTGAAAGCTTTTCTACTATCGACTGAGCTGTTGTATTTACTTGATTTTCCATTATTATTTTCCTTTATTATATATACAGGTTGAATTTTAGCACAAAAATAATAATCTTCTATGATATTAAATCAATAATTGGTGAAAATGCTTTTGTACCTACTCTTACCCTGTCACCTATTGTTAAAAATTTCACTTCATTACTACTTATAACAACCTCAACCAACTGCTGTCCTATCGAAATAATAGCTATATAGATAACATCTACTTTTTTAATATCTAAAATTTCACCCTCAAATGAAAACTTTTGGGTACCATTAGTTTTAAGTAAAATATCCTTTGCCTTACCCTCTTTTATAATTGACCCATTCTCCATTACTAAAACATTAGAGGAGAGTCTATATATCTCACTAGGGTCATGACTTACCATTATCGTTGTAGTATCAAATTTTTTATGTAAAATTAAAATCTCATTTTGAAGTTTCATACGCATAAAGGGATCTAATGCAGAGAGTGGTTCATCCATTAAAAGAATTTTTGGTCTATTCATCATCGCTCTACATAAACTAACACGCTGCTGCTGTCCACCACTCAGTGTTTGAGGCGAACGTTTTGCAAGAGAGGTTAGTTCCGTTATATCCAACAACTCTTTAGCTAACTCTTTATCTCTTTTTACAAAAAGTAAATTCTCCTCTACACTCATATTTGGAAAAAGAGCATAGTCTTGAAATACAAAACCTACCTCTCTTTTTTGAATAGCTAATGAAAAATCTTTATCTAACCAAACTTCCCCATCTATCTTTAAAGTCCCCTCTGCAGATTCTAGTCCAGCTAAAACTCTTAACAAAGTTGTCTTTCCACTTCCACTTTTACCACTTAAAGCAACAAACTCATTTTTAACTATGGTAGTAGCTATATTTAGTTGCATCACACCATCTGAACCATGCAGTTCCTTTTTTATATCTATCTCTATCATCAATGAACTCCATGAAATTTTTGACGCTGTTTATGGTTGAAAATATAGACCGCTACAAGTACTAAAAAGCTAAGAAGAAGCATAATTCCACTATATATATGTGCAGTTTCATAATCCATTATCTCAACAAACTCATATATAGCAACCGAGGCAACTTTAGTCTCCTCTGGAATACTTCCACCCACCATTAAAACAACACCAAACTCTCCAACAGTATGTGCAAATGTTACGATAATAGCAGTAAGTAGTGCAGGTTTAATATTTGGCAATGCCACATAAAAAATAGTTTCAAACTTACTCTTTCCACTAATATAACTTGCTTCAAGCATACTCTTATTTAAACTCTCAAAACCACTTTGAAGTGGTTGCACCATAAAAGGAAGGGAGTAAAAACAACTTGCTATAACTAAACCTTTAAAATTAAAAACAAGTTCAATATCAAAACTCTCATAAAAAAAAGCTCCAATAACAGAGTTTTGAGATAGTGTCCATAATATATAAAAACCTAAAACAGAGGGAGGCAACACAATAGGAAGTGCCGTTAATGCTTCTAAATAGGGTTTTATTTTAGAATCTGTTTGAGAAAGGTACCAAGCTAAAGGAATTGATAATATTAGGAGTATAAATGTTGTTATTGATGCTAGTTTGAAAGAGAGTATGAAGGGGGCAAAATCTAAATTTAACAGAGTTTCTAACATCTTAAAAAATCCTCTCAAATCCAATACTCAAAAAACTTTTCTCTGT
>JAYEGK010000141.1:0-2658 GCA_034716265.1 Campylobacterota bacterium | reverse complement strand
CTAAAAAACTTGAAGGTCTTAAACGTAACTCAGGGATTCATGCTGCTGGTGTGGTTATAAGCAATGAGGAGCTATGGTATAAAACCCCAATCTACAAACCATCAGGCGAAACAACATTTGTAACCCAATACTCACTCAACTACCTAGAAGATGTAGATCTCATCAAGTTTGACTTTTTAGGATTAAAAACACTTGATGTGATAGATAATGCTATCAAACTTATTAAACGACGTTACGATAAAGAGGTAGTGTGGCATGAGATAGATGAGAATGATGCAAAGGTGTATGAGGTTATTCGTACAGGGGAAACTGTTGGGATGTTTCAGATAGAGTCATCAGGGATGCAAGACCTAAACAGACGTCTAAAACCCGATAACTTTGAGGATTTGATAGCTGTTTTAGCTCTATATAGACCAGGACCCATGGACTCTGGAATGCTCGATAGCTTTGTAGAGAGAAAACATGGAAGAGAAGCTATCCAATACACATTTGACGTGATGAAACCTATCCTTGAAAACACTTATGGGGTTATTGTCTATCAAGAGCAGGTTATGCAGATTGTGCAAAATGTTGGAGGGTTCTCTCTGGGGTATTCCGATATTATTCGTAGAGCTATGGGTAAGAAAAAGGATATGGCAACCTACAATGCAGAGTTTAGTGAGGGAGCAGTAAAGCAGGGTCATCCCTATGATGAAGCGAGTAAACTTTTTGACCTTATAGAGAAGTTTGCAGGGTATGGTTTTAACAAATCTCACTCAGCAGCGTATGCGATGGTTACATTTCAAACAGCTTGGCTCAAGACATACTATCCAAATGAGTTTATGGCAGCACTTCTCACATCAGATAAGGACAATATGGAGAAAGTTGTTCGCTATATAGATGAAGTCAAACGTATGGGTATAGAACTCTCTGCACCTGATGTGAATGACTCCTATTTGGAGTTTTCTGCTATTACTAAAGATGAGAAAGAGATTATTCTGTTTGGTTTAGGAGCTATCAAGGGAGTTGGTGGGTCTGCGGTTGAGTCTATCATAAAGACAAGAGAGGAGGATGGAGCGTTTAACTCGATAGAGAACTTTGTAAATCGTATAGACCCCTCAAAAGTAAATAAACGTTTCATAGAAGCAACTATAAAGTCAGGGGGATTTGATAGATTTGGATACTCAAGAAAAGCACTTATAGAGCAGTTGGAGCATATAGTAGAAACAGCTAAAAAAGCGAGTGATGCAAAGAAAAATGCAGTAGGAAGTCTGTTTGGAGATGATGAAGAGATAACCAACGTGCAACTTGTATTAAACAATAGTGAGGAGTATGAACTCAAAGAGATATTACAGTTTGAGAAGGAGACGTTGGGCTTTTATGTATCTGGTCACCCTATGGATGATTATCGTGAACAGTTACAAGAGGTGAGATATAGCCTCTCCTCAGAGCTAGAAGAGATAAAAGATGGCTCCTATGCTATTTTCATAGGTAAGGTTGAGGAGATCACTACAAAGATCTCAAAAAAGGGTAACCAGTTTGGGATAGTAAACCTTATGGACTTCCACGGCAATATGGAGATAATGCTCTTTAGCGACAAACTAGAAAAGCTAAATGAGATGAACCAAGAGGAGCCGATAGCATTCAAAGGTAAAGTAACCCACACCGACTTTGGAGCAAGGATAAGTGTATCAAAGATAATGACTCTTAAAGATGCCAAAAGAGAGACAAAAAAGGTAAAAACAGAGATACAGGAGAAACCACAAGAGCCATTAAACCTAGCAGTAAGACTTGATAACAGTAGCGATATATTAGACAAACTCTACCAGATAGTAAGACAAAACCCAGGCAACAGAGCATTAAAGATAGTAGTAATATCTAAACTACAAAATGTGGTTATAGAGTCATCTATAATGGTTGGTAATAGTATCATTGGAGCTTTAGAGGAGGTAATGGGGGTTGATGTTGTGTGAGACCCCTGCTTTTTTAAGCCACTATCTCCAATAACTCTTGACTTTCAAGGTTAGAAACTTTAAATGTTCCCTCTTCTATCTGTTTAATAGCTCTCTCTATCCTATGCTTTAATAAGCTCATTTCGTGAGAGTTATCATCAACTAAAAGCATAAATAGCCCTGTTTCTAAGTCATTATCAAGATGTATACCTTTTTGAGTGCTTATATTATATAACTCTGATAAGAGAAGTGTTGTTTCTTCGTGTAAGATGTCAATTTGAGATTTCATATTTTATTCCTTTAGCACTATTGGCAAATAGAGAGATTACAAAGTTCTGATGTTCAGCTTTAATATATTCTCTACTTATTTGATTCGTTCTACTTAGTTCAAGCATAACTCTTTGAACTTCTATTTTTGCATTGAGATAGTTTAACACAAGTTCTTTTTTATCGTGCTTATCATTTATGGTTAGCTTATAAAATTTACCTTTGCTACTAAATGCTACTATCTCTTTCAAGTTGTAGTGCAAGGCTAATTTAATATCAGCTTCACTCAAAGTCATTCCAGAGGGGTGGTTATGTATGAGAGTGCAACCATTCATTAGTTTGAGCTCTTCATCTGTAAACACAACACTATTTCTCTCTCCCATCTTTTCAAAAATCACACTATAATTAGCATCAATAACTATCGCTTTCTCTTTGTAATTTTGTGTATCTAATAAGATTT
>JAYEGK010000140.1:0-2666 GCA_034716265.1 Campylobacterota bacterium | reverse complement strand
GTTTATCCATTTTGTAAAATCAAAAGGGATTAAAATAGCGATAGATGATTTTGGTGCAGGTTATTCAAACTTTGAGAGATTATTAGAGTATCAACCAGATATATTGAAAATTGATGGAAGTTTAATTAAAAATATCGCTAGTGATCATTTTTCACGAGATATAGTTGAAACTATTGTAACATTTGCTAAAAAACAGAATATACAGGTTATTGCAGAGTTTATCGAAAATGAGGAGATATTTAATATAATAAATGAGTTAGATATAGAGTTTTCTCAAGGTTACTATATAGGTAAACCTGAGCCTTTATAGTAGGCTTAGGTTAAGTAGTTATCTCTTCTCTATCACCGCAATCAACTCATCTTGTGTTGTAATAGTTTTAATAGTTTGTACTTTATGATTTTCTACTAAAACAACTACTATCTTTTGAGTATCCATATCTGCTCTAAACTCTGAAGCTACTGTTTTATCATCTAAAATCAATACAGTATGTTTAAAATCTTTAAGACCTGGCATAATAAACATAGATCTAATTAGAGAGGGTGCTGAACTTACATCTGCGATAAACTGAGTTTTATTATCACTTAAATAGTTTACAGGCTTTGTCACAAAATAATCGTTACAAGTGTGTGCACTATCTTTAGAAAATGCAAAAATAACAGTTTTTGTTTCACCATCTATCTTATGAACCTTTTCAAACTGGTCATTTAGAGTTACACCATCTAAACTTTTACCAACAACTAACTTTGGTACTATATTTTCATTTACCTCTTTTGAACTACACCCTACAAAAACTAGCAGTGTAACTATTCCTAAAATGATTTTTTTCATCTTTTCTCCGATTATTGAAATTGTGACATCATATATAATGAGCTATTTAATTATAATAGTAATTAAATTTAATTATGATAGTTAATAATTCTTTAAAGCAAGAGATAATATAGTAAAATTCAAAAAAATAGAAGGATGCAATATGGCATGGGCAACAGCAAGACATATTTTAGTAGATAGTGAAGCAAAGTGTAATGAATTAAAAACAGAGATAGAAAATGGTAAAGAGTTTGCAGAGGCTGCAAAAGAGAACTCCTCTTGTCCCTCATCAGCTCAAGGTGGTGATTTAGGTAAGTTTGGTCCTGGTCAGATGGTTCCAGAGTTTGATAAAGCAGTTTTTAGTGGTGATGTTGGTATTGTTTATGGTCCTATTCAAACACAGTTTGGGTATCACCTGTTAGAAGTGACAGGTAGAGGTTAATAGTTTATTATGGTAAAAGTATCTGCTATCCAGATGAGTATGAGTGAAGATAAAATCTCCAATGTTGCAAAAGCAAAAAGATTAGTTATCAAAAGTTCGCAAAATGGTGCGCAGATCATACTTTTACCAGAACTTTTTGAGAGTCTCTATTTTTGTAAGGATATGGATGAAAAATATTTTTTATGGGCAAAAGAGAGAGAAAATAACAAACTAATAGAACAGTTTTCAACTTTAGCAAAAGAGTTAAATGTAGTTCTATTAGTTAGTTATTTTGAAAAAAGTGCAGATGATTACTTTAACTCTCTTGTAGTTATAGATAGTGATGGAACTGTTATGGATAACTATCGAAAAACACATATCCCTGATGGTGCTGGTTATGAAGAGAAGTTTTATTTTAAAGCAGGTGATAGTGGATTTAAAGTTTACGATACTTTTTATGGTCGTATTGGAGTAGGTATCTGTTGGGATCAATGGTTTTGTGAAACTGCTCGTTCATTGACCTTGATGGGTGCTGAGATTATCTTTTACCCTACTGCTATTGGAAGTGAACCTGAAATTCACTTAGACTCTAAAGAGCATTGGCAAAGAGTCCAGATGGGTCATGCTGCTACAAACACAGTACCTGTTGTTGTAGCCAATAGATATGGTATAGAGATAGGAAAAAGTTGCTCTTTAACATTCTATGGTTCCTCCTTTATCACAGATTATACAGGTGCTAAAATCGCTGAAGCTTCTCGTGATAAAGAGGAGATAATTTATGGTGATTTTGATTTGGAAGAAAATGCAAAACAGAGAGAGTATTGGGGTTTATTAAGAGATAGACGTTCAGAGTGCTATGGTGATATTTGTAAAAATAACACTAAATAATCAAAATTCAACTAAAATTAGATAGATATAAACAGATAGGAATATAATATTGGAAACAGAAACTATTTTAATCATTGATGACTCTAAACTCATAAATAATGCTCTCCATGAATCTTTAGGAAAAAGAGGTTTCAATACAACTCAAGCATTTGATATAGAGAGTGCAAAGAAAATTTTAGAAAATAGTAGTTTTGATTTTGTCTTACTAGATTTAGAACTTCCTGATGGTGTCGGTGAAGATATCTTGCCATATATCCAAGTTTATGAAGAGACTCGTGTTATTATTTTAACATCAGATAGAGATAAACAACGCCGTAAAGAACTGTTTGAATTTGGTATTGTTATTGACTATATAACAAAAGAAAGATATTTTGCTGATATGGAGTTGGCAGTTGTTCAGTTGATAGAAAGTATTTCAACAAATGCTCAATTAAATATTTTAGTTGTTGATGATTCAAGGTTTATGCGTCGTCAACTACGTATTTTACTCTCCAAACGCAAATTTAATGTATATGAAGCTATCAATGGAAAAGAAGCTCTTGAAATTAT
>JAYEGK010000139.1:0-2667 GCA_034716265.1 Campylobacterota bacterium | reverse complement strand
AAAAAATAGTTTCATCATCTGAAATATTATATATAAAGGAGAACCAAGTATCAAAAATATTATCATCTATAAAATTTTGATTTACTGTTAGTAAATTTTTTAACTCTTCAAACTTTATTTTACTAAAACTATAAGTTGGAACTCTCTCTTTTGACTCCTCAGTAATCCCATTTTCTGCTAATAACTTTTCTAATTTTTCAATTCTTTTTAACTCTTCGCTCATAACTCAATCCCTCTTTTTGCTATTTCAAATAGATTTTTTTTCTAAACTCTTGTATATCTTTTTCATATCCAATAACAACAAAAATATCACCTTTTTTAATAGTATGATGTTTTGTTTTTGAGGAGTAGATAAACTCGCTGTTTCCATTTTCGTGAATAATGGATAAAACCATAATCCCATACTCATCTTTCCAATTAATATCTGATGGGTATTGAGCATTGAAACAGTTATCCCTATCTATCTCTATTTGAGCAACTTTTAAACTATTTTTTTCATATAAAAGATTATGTAAAATCTCCGTTACTATCGGTTTTTCTAACATATCTACAATTATTGAAGCGGTGGTTTGCTGAAGTGGAATTACTTTATTTGCACCTGCCATCATAAGCTTATTTGCATTCTCTTTATTTGTTGATAGTGCAATAATCGTTAAGTTTTCAAACTCTGCTCTTAAAGATATCGTCAAAAAAATATTTTTAGCATCCTCCTCTAATACACAAAATGCTATTGTATTGTCAATATTATATCTATTTTTCAGATCACCCCAATCATCACTTAAATCAAATAGTTCTGTCTCAAAAGTTTGCAGTTTCAAGTTGGATTTATCCGATTCTAAGCGAAAGATAGATACCTGTTCATCCACTATATTTTTAACGATTTGAAGAGTATAATCATTGTATCCAAATATTAAAATATCTTTTTTCATCTTTTTTTCTTTATTTTTAAATATTTTTCATACTCTCTTATAAAGGTGTTGTTCCCTATTAAAACTAGATAATCACCCTCCTCCAAAAGAGTAGAATCTGATGGATTAAAAAAGAATTTTCTATCTTTTTTCTTATAAATCCCAAGTAAAACTAACCTATACTCTATACTTTTTAGATCTTCTACTCTAAAAAAAGTTGTAACTATTCTTGAGGTCAATAGTATCTCTTCTATATTTATATAACTATATTGTGAACGTAAAGCATGAATAACCTCAAAAGCAACAGGTTTTCCAACAAACTCTTTTGCGATAAGACCAACTAACTCTTTTGAATATAATATCTCATTAATACCTGCAAAGATTAATTTTTTTCTATTAACTTCATTTATTAAGAGTGATAATATAAATATCTCTTTATTAAAGGAACGAACTGTCAAAGCTGTATATACATTTTCAACATCATTCTCTCTCAAACACAAGATCGCTTTTACTTGTCGGTTCATATCAATATGAAGCTTTTTATAACTCTCTACAACACCTGGGTCATAGTTAAATGCGGTAAAACCATCTTTTTGAGCCTTCTCTACTCGTAATATATCTTCATCCAACACTATCAATCTATTATTTTTAAAAAGTTGTGCTACAACCTCTTGTGCTATATCTTCATATCCACAAACTATATAGAACTCTTTTAAATTCATTAAATTATCAACATTTTTTCTCTCTTTAATCTCATCTAGTTTTTCTGTAAATGCTGAAACAATGATAGAAGTAGTGAAAGCAAAAACGGTAATACCAGCGATAATAACAAGAGTAGCAACTAATTTCCCCTCATTTGTAACTGGTGTAATATCTCCATATCCAACCGTAGACATAGTTACTATCGACCAATAAAAGGCATCATAAATTGTCTCTATTTTTGTATTTAAATAGTTTGCTTCCATAATATATATGAGGATAGAGGAAACAAATATAACTATTGAAGAGAAGAGTAAAAGTGTTATAAACTCAAACTTTTTTGTTAATAAAACAGAGGTAAAAGTTTTAAAACTTCTCGCATATCGAAAAAGCTTAAAAACACGGAAGATAATAAATATACGTAAAAGTCTTAGTTGATGAAAAAATGGAATAATAGCAAGAAGATCTATCAATGCTCGAACAGAGAGAATATATTTTAATTTTACTTTAACTATTGTATGAATTGCTAAAGATAGATTAAACTTTTTATTAAGCATACTATCATGTTCACTCTGCTGAATAATCGTTTGAGAGATACTACTAATCACCCATAAGCGTAAAAGATATTCGATTAAAAATATTATGGAGATAATATAGGTGTTAAAATAGAGAAAAAAATCGTTTACATGAGATTTTACTTCACGAATTAAAATGATAATACTTATAACAATAAGTATTATCATTAAAGAGTCAAAATACTTTTTATATCTATAATTATCATTTTCCAATAGATTATAAAAAAAGTGTTTTACTCTTTGATAGATTTTTGATGCTGTCAAAAAGTATGCAGCATCAACTATCAACTGTTTGAACATTGAAAAATTATCCCAGCTTGACTTTTAAAAGTTCATTTACAGCTTGAGGGTTTGCACTTCCTTTTGAAGCTTTCATCACTTGACCAACAAAGAAACCAAAAAGTTTATCTTTTCCATCCCTATACTGTTGCACCTTTTCAGGATTAGCAGTGATGACTGTATCACACATCGCTTCGATAGCACCT
>JAYEGK010000138.1:0-2670 GCA_034716265.1 Campylobacterota bacterium | reverse complement strand
ATAGACTCTAAACTTGTTTTAGAGTCTACCTTCAAGTTAGGAAAACCTCATCTTTTTAAAATCAATTTTTCTTTTTTTACTCTTTACTACCATTGTCAATGCTTCCGTTTATGAGTATAAACAAAAAGCATCTAAACTTCATCTATCTAAAAGTAACTATTGGAAAACATTACTCCACTTCAATGGTGCAGAGAGTGAGGTAGATGATATAAAATTTTTCTTTGCACCCAATGGGAAAACAGACCTATCAGCAGAACTCAATGCTACACTTGATGCTCTTTTAAATGAAACTCACTTTGATGACAACGCATCTGCTTGTAAATTTCCAGCGAGAAAATCTTGGTTGCAAGAGCAACTAAATATTACAGAGTTTCCAAAAGTGGAGTGTAAAAAGTATGATAAAATCCTAAAAAGATTAAATCCAAAATCTGTTACACTTGTTTTTCCATCTGCACATATCAACTCTCCAGCTTCTATGTTTGGGCATACATTTTTACGAATAAACTCGGGATATAACTCTAAACTTCTCTCCTTTGCTATCAACTATGCAGCTGATGCTAATCCAAACAAAACTAATGGTGTTACTTTTGCTATCAAAGGATTAACAGGAGGCTATTTTGGAAAATACTCTCTCTTGCCCTACTATGAAAAACTCAAAGAGTATAGAGATACAGAACAACGTGATATTTGGGAATATGACTTAAACTTGAATGAAAAAGAGGTACTAAAGATGGTGCAACATATTTGGGAGTTAAATAACACTCACTCCTACTACTATTTTTTTACAGAAAACTGCTCCTACAATATGCTATGGTTTATAGAATCAGCAAGACCAAGTATCAATCTTAGAAAATATTTCAACTATCAAGTTTTACCATTAGAAACTGTTCATGTAGCTAAGGAGGAGGGTTTGATTGTAAAAACCCATTATAGAGCCTCTAAAAGAACAAAAATTTTAGAGTATGAGCAGTTAATCGATTTAAAATATATATATTTAGTAAAAGATATTCTAAACTCTAAAATTAAAATTGAAACAATACTAGAGAATAAAGAGATAAATAAACAGCAAAAAAGATATATTTTAGAAGTTTCAATAGAACTTTTAGAGTACTCCTTTACAAAAAACGATATGCAAAAAGAGGAGTTTATAAAACTTTTTCATACTCTTTCAAAAGCAAGAGCTACATTAGGTCTTGGAAAAAAACTCACTCTACAAACACCAAATAATCCACTTGATAGTCATAGGTCTATAAAAATATCTTCTGGAGTTTCTATGAGAGATAAAACAGAAGTGGGACTATTAGGGATAAGACCTGCTTACCATGGTTTAGACGATAGTAGTTATGGATTTTTACGAGGCACTCAGATAGAGTTTTTAAATCTTGCTCTTCTCTACTCCGATAAAAAAATAGCTGTTGATTCCTTTACTCTTCTCTCTATCGCTTCATTTGCTCAAAGCTCTCTCTTTATCGATGCATTTTCTTGGAGGATGAGGATTGGATTTGATAGAAACTCCTCAGAAGAAGATGATAATAGCTTCATAGGAACTCTTGGTAGCGGTTTTAGTTGGGGAAATAAATATGGTTATACCTATATTATGATTGACCCTTTTCTTTATGGTTCAAAAGAGTTGTCATCAGCTATTGGAGGAAGTGTAGGTGTTGTTATCGATTCTTCTGATTTTATGCATACAAATATGGAACTCACAAAACACTATTATGACAATGGTGAGCATCAACTTTTAATGAAATTTTCTCAAAACTTTAGAACCTCTCAAAACACTCAAGTTCAATTTAAATATGATTATAAAAAGAAATTTGAGAGTTTTGGAATATTTTTTAATTATTATTTTTAACAGCTTTAAAATCTATGTTTTAAACCTAAAACAACTTTATCACTATCAAAATATAAAGAGAGTGGATACTCTCTAGTATGTACAAAATAACCCGTAGCAAAACCAACTAAAGCTCCCACAATAACGTCACTCTGCCAATGTGCTTGTGCTTTTACACGTCCTACCATCTGATAAGCACTTAGAAGCCATAATGAATGAACTATTGGATACTCTTCTTGATACTCCAAGATATAGGGAGTAATAATAGCTGTCATACCAGAGACGTGACCACTAAAAAAACTAGCACCATCCTCCCCCCACTCAGAGGGAGTTTCCGCATCTCGTGGTCTTTCTCTTCCTGTAAGTTTTTTTGTTCCCTCTGCTAAAAGTTGAGATAAAACTCCACTTTCCAAAGCTTTCCACGATGTCATACCTAATCTAGTCTCAGTACCCTCATAAACCGTTACAGCTATCATCGCATATACTGAATACCTTGGAACATCATAATGTGCTCCCCAAAAACCTTTATCATCTAATGTTACTTTTTTATCTAACTCTAAAGAGTAAACTATATGAAATGACAATAACAATATGACTAATAGCCTCATTTTAATCCTTTATTTATAGTTAAATCTTGTTATCTCCTTTGATTTGTTAGGTTTTCCACTTCTTGTATGCTCAATCCTGTTTTTAATGCTATTGTTTCGGCGTCTAATACATCTAATAAATTCTTAGCTATTTCTATATTTCTTTTTTTGATAGCAGTCTCCAAATCATTTTTTCTTTTTTGTTCAACTAAAACATCATCCATCTCTCTCATTAAAATTCTATCATAG
>JAYEGK010000137.1:0-2723 GCA_034716265.1 Campylobacterota bacterium | reverse complement strand
GTTTCCAGAGGGAACACGCTCCTCAAATGGAAAGATGTTGCCATTTAAAAATGGTGCAAAAGTTGTAGCAGATAAATATCAACTCAAGGTACAACCTGTTGTACTTATTCAAACAGCAAAATATTATAATATCAAAAAAATGTTCTACTCTCCTGGTAAAATAACAGTTATTTTTTTAGACTCTTTTATAGCAGATAAGAGTGATGAGAACTGGTTAAAAGATTTAAGAACTACAATGCAAAAGGTGTATGATGATGAGTTGGCAAACAATCCTAGCCATAGGTAGTGGTGGATTTATTGGGGCTGTACTTCGTGTATATCTTAATGCTCTTATCTCTCAAAAAATTCCTCATACACTTCCAATTGGTACATTAAGTGTCAATCTAATAGGTAGCTTTTTAATGGGTGTACTCATAGCATATTTTATGCATACTACCCTATTTTCACTCCATACAAAATCTTTTTTATCCACAGGTATTCTAGGTGCTTTAACAACCTATTCAACCTTTGCTATTGAAAGTTTTATGCTTTTGGAGAGTGGTCATATTTTATTAGCTCTTGCAAATATCTCCTTAAACTCATTGGGTACTATTCTTATGGCTGGAAGTGGATTTTATTTAGTCAAAACTATTTTTTTAAGGTATTAGATGCAAGATTTTGAATTAGAGATATATCAGATGTTTATCGATCAGATAGAGTCAGAAGTTTCAACAATAAAATACAATATTTCCATATTACAAAAAAAAGATAAAACAGATGAGGCTATCAACACCCTTTTTCGAACCTTTCATAACTATAAAGCGACAGCAGCCTATTTTCACTTGACTCCTTTTTTTAATCTAGCATTAAAAGTGGAGATTATTCTTAACTCCCTAAGAGAGACTCATCAGTTTATTCCAAACAGTATTGTTATTTGGCTCTATCAAGTTGTCGCTCAGATAGTAATTTGGCTTAAAGAGATGTATCAAAACAATACTCTACTCTCCCCTATACCAAAAAGTTTAAAGAGTAAAATAAAACTCTCTAAGCCCTATATAACACCAAAAGAGAAACTCAAAACTTTACATATTCTCTATCTTGATAAAAATAAAAAAAGAGCAAAGAAAATGGGTTCTTTTTTTAAAAAGATAGTAAAAAAAATCTCCTATATATCCACTGTTGAAATATTAGATATATCCCTTCAAATAGATAAATATGATATTATCATCACAAATATGGAGGAGGATAACTACTTAACTATAGATATCTGTAGAAAAAAACAGCCTACACTCCCTATTATCACTATTTTTGATAAAATCGATGCTAAAACATCTATCGCTCTTTTAAAAAAATCTGTAAGTCATGTAATAAGAAATCCATTAGATCCAAAAATTATCTATAATGAACTTCGCCTCATTACAAACTCACACTTTAGCTCTGTTAATTTAATTATAGATAATGATACTATTAAAGAGTTTATCCAAACAATAGAACCATTATCAAATACAGTTAGCCAGATAATACAGATTTGTGATGATGAAGATATTCCCCTTAAAACATTAATAAAGGTTGTTAAAACAGACCCTCTCCTCTCTGCTAAAATTTTAAACTTAGCCAACAGTCCACTCTATGGCTCTATCGTGTTACGAACTATCGATCAAGCGATTACACGTCTTGGTAAAAATAGTATAAAAGCACTCACACTTAAAAATTTAGATACTATGCTTAAACCTTTAGAGCTCTCCCCCTACAACATAACTGAAAACACCTTTTCAAAAGTTGCTATGACACGATTAGCATTGATGCTAAAATGGTATGCTAAAATCTCTATATCTGATCTCTCTATCCTATCCTCAACTGCTCTTCTTGGAAATATTGGTCAGATTTTAATATCCAAAGAGATAGTGCATCAAAAACAGAGTGATCTCTTTAAAAGTATGGTCGACTCATTTGGTATAAAGTATGCAGAAGAAACAACAGTATTTACAACAACACCTATCGTATCTTCTCAGATTTTGAATTACTGGAAACTTTCACGTGCAATTGTCAATATAATAATGTACAGTGACAATCCAGAAGAAGCACCTCAAGAGATAATAAAACTTGCAGTAGCAAACCATATTGTCTATACTCTGATACCTTTAAATGGCGAGATTTTAAAAGAGGTTCCAAATGAACTTTTAGATATTATGGAAAAATATAATTTTCAATTAAATATATTAGAAAAAGCTCTCAACTCAATAAATGAAATTAAATTTATATAGAATAGTTGAACCGTGTGATAGCTTTGATACTGTCTTATCTGATAGTATATTCATAACTATTTAAAGTTCACCACTCTTCCTTGTGCACCATTTTCCCCTGAAACACTATGACAACTGTTACAATTTAAATGAGTTTGTGTGGCATGGGAATTTGTTGCAGAGTAGTTTACCACCTCCCCATCACTATCAATAACTTGTGCCGTAAAATCATATGAACTTGATAGTGCAGAATTTTCACTATATGAGTTTGCCGTTCCACCTTCGCTGTCATATTCATAATCTATAGCCAACTCTGTATCTAAAAGCACTCTTATCTTATATCCACCTGCATACTTATCACTAGAGTTTCCACTCAACTCTGTATAAACAGTTCCACCAGATAAAAAATCTTCCCCATCAGCTCCATTTGCTGGTGCTTTGTGGCATGTTAAACATGCAAGACCTTGATTATGTTGATAAGTTGATGCACTATAGTCATCA
>JAYEGK010000136.1:0-2723 GCA_034716265.1 Campylobacterota bacterium | reverse complement strand
AAGAGGGCTCTTTTGATCTGGTGGTGTATGATCTTGATGGTAATGTAGCTGCTAGTAGAACTATAAATATAGATTATGCAACGGTAATGACAGGGGAGAGTGGTAGTAACTCCATAGAGGCTCAAATATCAAAATCGAATGATGATAACTCAAATAATAGTGCAAATGATGATATAGATGATTTTTTTGAACATGGTTTTAACTTTTCCCATTCAGAGGATGGTTCTTTACGTTTAGAGCTTTCCATAGATGCGATCTCACAATCGGAAGGGTATAGTTTTAGTATTAAAGATAACTTACCCGATGAAAAATTCTCTTCAGGAACAAATTTTGCAGGTGCTTTAGGTATGAGTAGACTATTTGATGGTGATAGTGCTGATAATATCAGACTCAGTAGCGATTTAGCAACAAGACCAACACTTTTATCTGCGAGTGCAACAGCAGTTGATGGGGATAACTCCCTTGCACTTGCGATGATGCAACATCAATTTGAATCTTTTGATGTCCATGTAGGGGATAAAGAAACATTTAATACAACAGCATATGGAATGTTTGATATTGTAGCAACAAGTGTAGGTACTGCAGCAAATGCAGCTATCACAAACAATGAAACAATCTCAACACAGTTTAATGCCATAGAGTTAGAGTTCTTCTCTACATCAAAAGTAAGTGTTGATGAGGAGATGACAAACCTAATCAAATATCAAGCATCTTATAGTGCAGCAGCTAAAATTATCACAACAGTAGATCAGATGATGCAAACTCTTTTAGGGATTAAACAGTAGCTATTGAGATGCCATTATTTAGCATAACATTATTAGCTTTTATATTTGTATTCTCTTTTTTTGGTTCCTATCTATTTTCAGTAGACCCTTACAGTTTAGATAGTAGCTCTATTTTATTACCCCCATCACTGGAGCATCTTTTAGGTACAGATAGGTTAGGAAGAGATCTCCTTTCTAGATTGATAGAAGCTGGAAAAGTATCGCTAACCATAGGTGTTGGAAGTGCATTTATCGCTTCATTTATAGGTCTACTCTATGGTTCAATGGCGGGATACTTTAGAGGCTATTTTGATAAAAGTTTTGTAGTAGTAGTAGATCTTTTTTTAACATTTCCAACATTCTTTTTACTTTTAGCTCTTGTGAGTTATGTCAACGCTTCAGCTTTAGTTCTTATTGTTATCATATCTGTTACAGGGTGGATGACAACAGCTAGACTTATCCGTTCAGAGAGTTTTAAAATCACATCACAACCCTACATAAAAATATTAAACATTGCTAAAGTAAGCAGGATGAAAATTCTGTTTAAATACTATGCCCCTATCTTAGCCCCTATCTACTTTGTAAGTTTTACTTTTGGTGTAGGTGGAGCGATTTTAGCAGAATCTGGACTTAGTTTTTTAGGTCTAGGTATCGTTGCTCCAGAGATGAGTTGGGGTACGATTTTAAGTGGTGGAAAAGATGTTGTAGAGATAGCTTGGTGGGTAAGCTTCTTCCCAGGATTGATGATCTTTTTAGTAACATTTTCTCTTATCAATATCTCAAATTATCTCCAACAGTTGACAAACCAAAAAGAGGTTAAGAGTTAGGAAATTATATGAAAAAAGGTAAATCTAAAAAATAAAAATCAGATAGGAAAAAATATGAATATTGATATAAAAAAACTAAAAAAAGATAGTGAAGATATAAAACTTTTATATATTGAAGATGATAGGGTAGCAAGAGATGCGATGCTTGAGATGCTTAAACGGTTTTTTAAAAATATTACCATCGCTGTTGATGGAAGAGAGGGGTTGAAAACTTTTAAAAATGGTAGTTTCGATCTGATTTTAACAGATATAAATATGCCCTATATGACTGGTGTAGAGATGCTCGAAGAGATAAGAGTATTTGATACAGATATTTCAGTATTGGTTATATCTGCTCATAATGAACCTGACTTTTTTCTAAAAACTCTTAAGTTAGGGGTTGATGATTATATATTAAAGCCATTAGAACATAATCAATTTATTTTAGCTATACAAAAAGTTGTAGAGAAGATAGATACTAAAAAACAGCTTGAAAAATATCAAAATTATTTAGAGGAGGAGATTAAAAGTCGTACAAAAGAGTTAGAGAATAAACTTTATTATGACGATTTGACACATCTTTTAAATAGATACGCTTTTTTTGAAGATATTCAAAAGGTGCAAATATCTGCTCTCTTTATAGTAGATATAGATAAATTTAAAGTTATTAATGAGATATATGGAATAACAATAGGCTCCTTTGTACTTCAAGAGTTTGCAAAATTTCTATTAAATTTTGTACAAGAGAGTGATTATAAAGTATATAGACTCTCTGCTGATGAGTTTGCTTTAGTAGATAATGGAGAGGATGTTGAGTATGTTAAATATGAAGAGTTAGTAGAGGATTTTTTTGAAAAGTTATCTCAATTTAAGGTAGTTCTTGAGAATGATTCTATTGATGTAGATGTAACTATTGGTATCTCTACAACGGAGCAAGATTCTTTAGAGTGTGCTAAGGTTGCATTAGAGTATGCAAAAGAGAATAAAAAATCTTTTATGTTTTATTCTTTAGATATTGATTCACGTCAAGAGAAAAAAGATGCATTAGTATGGAAAGATAAGATAAAGTCGGCGATTGATGGTAATCGTGTTGTCTCTGTTTTTCAGCCTATTGTAGATCAAAATGGCGAAGTTGTAAAGTATGAAACACTTA
>JAYEGK010000135.1:0-13306 GCA_034716265.1 Campylobacterota bacterium | reverse complement strand
AAGAGGATGTATCAGATATTGCTATTTTTGCTGTTGAACCAGAGTTATCTGCTGTACTCTCTGGTGAGAGTGCTGCTCCTCATAAAATCCAAGGGATTGGTGCTGGATTTATTCCAAAAATTGTAGATACAACTATCTATGGTGAAGTGATTAAAGTATCCAATGAGGATGCTATAAAAACTGCAAAGATGTTAGCTAAAGAGGAGGGACTTCTCGTCGGTATATCTGCTGGGGCAAATGTTTGGGCAACGATGCAAGTGGCATCGCGTAAAGAGTTTGTAGGAAAAACTTTAGTAACTATTCTTTGTGATACAGGTGAGAGATATCTTAGTACAGAACTGTTTAGTGAGTAACAGTTATTTAGAAACGATTAAATCTGTTGATGGTGAAATATTTCATATAGATTATCATCAACAGCGCTATGAAACTGTTTTGAGTAGTTTTGCCATAGATAGCTATATTAGTTTAAAAACCTATCTAAATCCACCTAAAAATGGTTTATATAGATGTAGATTAGTTTATAGTTTAGATAATAGTATTAGTGTCACATATCATAAGTATAAAAGACGAGAGATTAAAAGTTTAAAGTTAGTTTTTAATGATGATATAGAGTATAATTTAAAATCTACAAATCGAGATATATTAGATACTCTATTTCAGTTAAGAGATGAGTGTGATGAGAGTTTAATCGTTCAAAACTCATTGATTACCGATACTACTATTGCAAATATCGCATTTTTAAAAGATGGTATTTGGTATACACCAAAAAAGCCTTTACTTGAAGGAACAACAAGAGCGAGAGTTTTAAAAGAGGGTAAAGTAGTACTAAAGGATATCTCTGTGGATGATATATATAGTTATGAAAAAGTAGCACTTTTAAATGCTATGATAGATTTTGATATAATAGCAGAAAAAAATATAAGGAAGATAGTGTGTTAAATAATATAACAACAGATAAACAGTTTGCAGGAGTGATGCAGAAAAATATAGAGGGTTTGATAACTCATTTTTTTAAAAAAGAGCAAAATTTTGGTATTTTATGTTCGATAGACCATGTATCTTTTGAACCAGAACTACCAGAAGATATAAACTCTGAATTTCGTGATTTAACTCTATTTTTTTTAGGTGGATATACTTTTGAAACAGCACATATAACAGATAATTATCTAATCTTTGAAGCTGGTTTTGGAGCAGACAATTTTGGAAGTATTGTACATGTTCCCCTGTTAGCTATTTTACAAATCATAGTAGAGGAAACTCCTGTATTGATAAATTTAGCACAATATCAAGAGGAAGAGGAGATTATAGAGGATCAAACAGATAATAAAGGTGTAGAGAGCTCAATGGCATCTTTTTTGTCAAATCCTGAAAACTCAAAGTTTGTCAAGTAGAGATCTCTTTAAGAGAGCTCTGTTAAACTTTGTTTAAAGAGAGTAAAAAGCTTACAACATTATCTACAAAGGCATCATGCTTTCTATCTTTTGAGTATGCTAGATAAAATTTTCTTTCAATTTTATAGTTTTTTATTCTTGCTTCAAATAATCTTCCCTGTTCAATATCTTTTTGTATTACATGACGAGACATAATAGATACGAGAGGTGTTGAGGCATTGCTATCAGAGTTTAATATAGTTTCTTTAATCGCTGTTGGATTACTTAAAACACCGAGTATATTAAAATTACTACACTGGACACCTATCTCTTCGAAAACATCAGCTGTAATCTTTCTTGTATGGGAGTCTTCATCTCTACATATCCAATCAAACTCCATTAAATCGTCACCCTTAAGGTATCTAGGAAGTGGTTTATTTGAAAAGATAACAAGCTCATCTTCAACCCACTCTCTATAGATGATATTATCTTTAAAAATAGGAGATTCTATAAGTGCTATATCTATTTTTTTATCTTCAAGAGATTGGATTATCTCTGAAGAGAGAGCAACATTTAAAAAAACTTCATTGTCTATTCTTTTTTTAATTTGAGGAAGGTAGTTAGGAAGTATATAGTTTCCAATAGCATAGGAAGCACCTATTATAAAGGTAAACTCTTTATTCATAATCTTAAGAAGCTCTTTTTCACTATTTGAAATCGATTTTTCAAGTCTTTGTGCTATCTTATGAAGCTCCTCTCCCTCTTTTGTGAGTAAAATACCATTCTTTTTTCTTTCAACAATCTTCGTATCTAAATAATCTTCTATAAATTTAATCTGTTGCGTAACTGCTGGTTGAGAAATTCCTAGTTTGGCAGATGCCTTTGAAAAACTTCTCTCTTTTATAACCATTAGAAATGTTTGTAGTTTGGCAAAATCTTTTAACATAAATAATTCCTATGAGTAATCTTAATATTATTATAACTCAGAATTATAATTAAATCAATAGAGTTTTAAAAATTTACAGCTTTTTAGTTATAATAGTAATAACTTATAAATAAATAGTGGTGAATATGGAAATTTTTTTTGATAGATTAAATAGTTCTCAAGTAGAGGCTGTAAAAAAGATAGATGGTCCAGTGTTGATACTCGCTGGAGCTGGTAGTGGAAAAACAACAACGATAGTTTCACGTCTAGCTTATCTCATAGAGGGAGTAGGTATACCCGCCTCAAATACCTTAACTCTAACATTTACAAATAAAGCTGCAAAAGAGATGAAAGCACGTTATCTTGATATGACAACATCAAATGCATATCCTCCTCTTTTATGTACTTTTCATAAATTTGGATTACTATTTTTAAAGTTTAATATTCATCTACTAAACAGAGCGAATAACTTCGTAGTGATAGATAATGAAGATAAAAAAAGAGTGATTAAAAAGATAAATACAGATATCACAACAGCACTTATCTCAAGTGAGATATCTCGATATAAAAATTCACTTTTAACTCCTGATGAAGCTTATAAACAAGCTCAACTCAGTCAATACCAAGAGATAGCAGAAGTGTATGCAAAATATGAAAAATATCTTTTTGAAAATAATTTAGTAGATTTTGATGATTTGATAGTATTGCCATATAAACTTTTAGATAAACATCCAGAGTTAGCACAACAGATCTCTCAAAAATATCAATATATTATGGTCGATGAGTATCAAGATACAAATGAGTTGCAACTAAAACTGATACAAAAGTTATGTACCTCTCACAATAATATCTGTGTTGTGGGTGATGATGATCAAAGTATTTATGGATGGCGTGGGGCTCATGTACGAAATATTATAGAGTTTCATCAAGATTTTGAGGGAACAACAGTTTTTAAACTTGAAGAAAATTATCGTTCTCGTGAGCCTATTTTAAAAGTTGCTAATGCTCTTATCGAACATAACCGTTCTCGTTTGGGTAAAAAACTTATCTCCACTCGAGGAGCTGGAGATGATATAGTTACCTTAAACTCAAATAATGAGAGTGAAGAGGCTCGTAAAATAGCGATAAATATTCATAAACTTTTAAGTGCAGGTGTAAAAGCAAATGATATAGCGATAGTTTATAGAGTAAATGTTTTAAGTCGTTCTATCGAGGAGGGTTTAAATAGAGCGGGTATAGCCTACAAGCTTGTTGGTGGATTACGTTTTTATGATAGAGCAGAGATTAAAGATCTAATCTCCTATATAAGAGTTATTACAAATTTTCATGATGACTTTTCTTTTAAACGTATAGTAAATAAACCAAAGAGAGGTTTAGGAAAAGCAAGTATAGAGAAGATAGAGTTAGCATCATTGGCAAAGGGTTACTCTCTTTTTGAGTATATTAAAACAGCTTCTTTAGAGGAACTCATAGCATTAGTAAAAAAGAAAAATGCAGGAACACTTAAAGAGTTTATTGCAAATATAGAGTTAGTAGCCTCCTTAATAAAAAAGTCAAGTTATAATTTTATAGATATTTTAGAAGATACTTTCCATCTTAAAAATATCTATAAAGGAACACAGGATGAGGAGGATAAAAATCTCAATATTGATGAATTTTATGCTCTTTTTCGTGATTTTATAACAAACAATCCTACTGCATCCTTAGATGAATTTTTAAATGAACTTACACTTCAAAGTGAACAGGATCAAGTGGAGGGAGAGAGTATCTATATGATGAGTATCCATGCTTCAAAAGGTTTGGAGTTTAATCATCTCTTTGTTATAGGAATGGAAGAGGGATTTTTACCACTTAATGGTGATGGAACAGACCTAGAGGAGGAACGCCGTTTAGGGTATGTAGCTTTTACTAGAGCAAAAGAGAGCTTAACGCTTTCTCACGTAGGAAGTAGATTTTATAAGGGAAGAAGAAGTAATCTCCATAAAAGTAGATTTTTTAATGAAGCGGGATTATGTTCAGGCTCTCTAATTATAGAAAAAAATACAGCTTTTAATAAAGGAGACCTTGTCCGACATAAAATTTTTGGGACAGGGAGAGTTAATGGTATCAGTAAATCGGGAAAAGATTTTAAGTTAAGTATCAACTTTGCAGGTGTCAAGAGAGAGATTTTAGCATCGTTTGTGGAAAGATTATGAATAAACTATTCGTAGCATACAAACCATCAGGTATAGGTTCAAATCTATTTTTAAGTAAATTGAAAAGAAAATATAACAATAAAAAAGCTGGTTTCTCAGGAACACTAGACCCTTTTGCTAAAGGTGTTCTTTTGGTAGGCTTTGGGACACACACTAAGCTTTTTCGTTTTTTAAACAAAACTCCTAAAAGATATAGAGCTACTTTATGGTTAGGTGCTAATAGTGACTCTCTTGATACTGAGATGATTACAGAGGTCGATATTTTAAAAGAGTTTCCCTACGATGAGGTTTTAAATGCTGTACAATCGTTAGAGGGTGAGTTAGAGTATGACCCTCCTATCTTTAGTGCAAAAAGAATAGATGGACAGCGTGCTTATGATCTAGCTCGTGCTGGAAAAGAGGTTGTTCTTAATAAAATAAACTCTACTATCTATGATATTGAACTCATAAACTACTCGCACCCTTTTGTAACATTTGAAGCAACTGTTTCGGAGGGAACATATATACGTTCTTTAGGTCGTATTATCGCTCAAAAACTTGGTTTAAAGTATGGAAGTTTAAGTGCATTAGAGCGTTTAAATGAGGGTCAGTTTTTTTATGAAAATGAGCAAAGCTTAGATATTAAAAAATCATTAAATATTCCTTTAAATAGATATCTTGGTGATTATGAAAATGTAACCTATGGACGCCCATTGGATATAGAGGATTTGGAGATAAAAGAGAGAGGATATTATTGGTTAGATAATGGAGATAATATCTCGGTTATAAATATTCAAGAGACACAAGTAAAATATGAATTGGGAAGGATCTATATATGTTAGTTTTATCAAGAAAAAAAGATGATTCTATCGTTATCAGCGATAATATTGTTCTTAAAATAATATCGATAGAAAAGGGTGTTGTACGATTAGGGATAGAAGCTCCCTCTGATATCTCTATTTATAGAAGTGAACTTCTTGATGATGTGAAAGTATCAAATATAGCAGCTTCAAAAGAGATAAAGAGAGAGAATATAAATATGTTAAGTCAAATACTTAAAAAATAGAAGAGTGATTATGAAAGTTTATAAAGCTTATGCCAAGGTAAATGTTTTTTTAAAAATTACAGGAACAAGAGGGAACTATCATGAGATAATCTCAAGATTTATCCGTTTAGACAATCTCTATGATGAACTCCTCTTTTTACCTAAGCAAGATAAAGAGTTTAAGATAATAGGTAATTTCTCCTGCACAACTACTCAAAATACGATTTATAAAGCTTATATAGCACTCAAAGAGGCAACCTCCTCTCAAGCACTAGAGATTTTGATGAAAAAGTATGCAATAGATGTAAAAAAATCTATTCCAGCATTTGCAGGTTTAGGGGGTGGGAGTAGTGATGCAGCAACTTACTTAAAGATGTGTAACGATAGATTAAATTTAGGTTTAACATTAGAGGAGTTAGCAACGATAGGTTTAAAGGTTGGTGCAGATGTTCCCTTTTTTATCTACGGATATAAGAGTGCAAATGTAGCGGGAATAGGAGAGATAGTAGAGGAGTTTAAAGAGGAACTTTTAGATATAGAAACCTACACACCAAAGATAGAGATAAGTACACCAAAGGTTTACTCAATATACAGAGAAAGATTTTTCAATCCTATATCTAAAGAGGAAACTCTCAAGCTAAAATCTACTCCATCTAAAGATATTCTTAATACTATGACCCCAACAGAGGCAAATGACCTTTTTACCCCCGCTTTGTATGAGTATAAAGAGTTAAAACAGCATCATAAAAAGAGTTTTCATTTTAGTGGAAGTGGAAGTAGTTTTTTTAGAGTTAGTTAGAGATTAAAGCGATTTGGATATAATTGCATCTCTAGTTGGCGATTATATTTAATGATGTTATTTTTGAAGGAGAAGGTGGAACAGGGTCAGCCTTTTTTTAAGGATATAACAAATGCACCAATTGTTTGTAATTGTTATTCTTTTACTGCTTTTAGCAGAAAAAGTTTATTAAAAAACTGTTAGAGAGTTCACCGCTCTCTAATTGTCCCAACTAGATAAAAGTCTATCATATCTATCCTTTCATTTAATAAAAATCATAAAGATAAAGTAAAAAAACTAAAGGAAAAAAATGGCACAAACAATAGCAAAAAATAAAAAAGCCTATTTTGACTTCTTCCTAGAGGAGAAGTTTGAAGCGGGTTTGGTACTTCAAGGAAGTGAGGTTAAGGGTATTCGTGCAAATAGAGTAAACCTTAAAGATAGTTTTATCCGTTTTGTGGGAGAGGAGGCTTTTCTTTTTAATGCACATATCGGAGTTTTAGCAACAACACATCATTTTTATGGTCATGAGGAGCGAGGTAGTCGTAAACTTTTACTACATAAAAAACAGATTCAGAAGATGTTAAAGATGGTAAATAGAGATGGGTATACAGTAGTCCCCCTACAACTCTACTTTAATGCTCGAAATATCGTAAAAATACAGATAGCCATAGCAAAAGGAAAGCAGTTACACGACAAACGTAACGACTTAAAAGCTAAAGATATGAAGAGAGATGTGCAAAGAGCGATGAAAGATTATTGATGAAGTTTTTTCTTTTACTGTCACTTTTTTTTGCAAATTTAGTTGCTTTTGATTACTCCCTTTCAACTTCTGTAACCTCTAATGCTAAAACAGTTTATATAGAGTTTCCAAAAAAGAGAACTCTTAATTATGATAAAATTATCGCTGGAAAGAGAGCTTATAGTATCTTTTCTCATCCGACTAATAGAGATAAAATGTATGCATTTATTCCTATTAGCTATTATCAAAAACCGACCGATAAAAAGGTAGAGGTAATCTACTTTGAGAATGGTATAAAGAAAAGTGAAACCATTTTACTTATAGTTAAAGAAGCAAACTATCTTAAGGAGAATCTTAAAGTTCAAAGTTCAAAAGTAAACCCAAAAAGTAAAGAGGTAAAAAAAAGAACTGCTAAAGAGTATAAAGAGGCGATGGATATCTATGGTAGAGCAACAAGAAAGAGCTATATAGAGACTTCTTTTATTATGCCCATGAACTCTAAAATAACAAGTGATTTTGGAAAGGCTAGAGTTTATAATGGCTCTTTAAAGGGTTACCACAGTGGAACAGATTTTAGAGCTAAAGTAGGAACACCTATTATCGCAGTTAATGATGGTGTAGTAGTTTTAGCTAAAGATAGATTTTATGCTGGAAATAGCATTATTATAGACCATGGTCATGGGATATATAGCTGTTATTATCATCTGAGTAAATTTAGTGTAAAAGAGGGAGAGAGAGTAACACAAAAACAGATTATTGGTTTGTCGGGTGCTACTGGACGGATTACTGGTCCACATCTTCATTTTAGTATTAGAGTTGGTGGATTGCAGGTTGATCCACTTCAGTTTATCGAGATAATAAATAAAAAAATATTCAAGGAAAATTAAAATAATGACAACATTTCAACTATTGATGCTTGGAGCATCGGCTTACTTCGCATTTGAGATTTATAAACATATTCAAACACTCAAAGAACCAGAAAAAGATGATAACCAAGAGAGAAGTGCAGAGGCATTTTCAACCTTTTCGCCTGAGTATTTAGTTGAAAAAGCAGATAGTGCTTTTGAGGAGAAAGAGTATGAAAAAGCACTATCTCTTTTAGAAGAAGCTAATGCCAAAGATAGTGAAAATCCAGATATTTTATTTAAGTTAGCTTATATTTTACAGCAAACAAAAGATAGTGTAAATGCTATAAAATATTATAAAGAAGCCTTAGAGATAGATAAAAACAATGAGTATATACATAACTCAATGGCATCTATTTATAGAGAAAATAGAGAGTTTACATCGGCAAAAATTCATCTTAAAGCATCGTTAGAGATAGATGATGAAAACCCTATAACTTACTATAACTATGGAAATCTTTTAGTAGATAGTGAGAGTTTTGAAGAGGCTATAACGATGTATGAAAAGGCGATAGATTTAAATCCAGATTTTCAAGAAGCAAAATATGAGTTACAAAAACTAACAAGAGAATCGTGATATCTAAATCAGCTTCTCAAACACTCTTATTTTTTCTTCTTTTGTTTTGTAATCTGATAGATGTTTCTGAACCAACTTCCAGAACTCTTTTGAGTGGTTTTGAAAAGTAATATGAGCTAATTCGTGTATAACAACATACTCTATCAGTGAAGAAGATAATTTAACTAAATGATAATTAAATGATATACGATTAGTTGAGCTACAACTTCCCCATCTATTCTTTGAGTATCTAAAACTTATATGTTCTGGTAATACTTCCATCTTCTTAGCCCACTTTTTGCTAAGTGGTATTATTTTTTCTATTGCTTTTTGTTTATAGAAATTCTCAATAGCATTATGTAGTTCAATATCAGAGTATTTTGGTGGTGTAGTTATATGAAACTTTGAGTGAGTGAAACTAATTGTAATAGTATCAGCAGTTTCATCTTTAACTATATTTACATAATAGCTCTTACCCATATAATAAAGTCTTGAACCAGTGCTAATATCTTTATTAACAGTTATTGATTTGAATAGTTCAAGCTTTTTATTTATCCAAGCTGATTTATTTTCAACCATCTTATTAATATCTTCTATGCTTGTGGTATCGTTTGTTTTTACCAACACCCCATCACTGTCAACATTGATATATGTATTTTTGAGACTTGCTTTTCTATCTACATCAAATACAATATTTTTAGTGCCATACTCTACACTATGCATTTGTTTCTACCAGCTTGGCTACTATATCTTTTGACATTTTTCTATCCACTCCATACTGTGAGAGTATTGGTTTTATAGCATTTCTCATATCTTTAAGTGCATCGCTTTGAGAGAGTATAGCAGGTCTGTTTAACCACTCATCAAGCTCGCTAAATATTTCAAGTGTAAGTTCAGTAACTTCTTCTGTAAGCTCTTTTACTAAGTCATAAACAACAAGCTGTTTTTCATCGTTCAATCCGTGAGCCGTGTGTCTATTCTTATGACGATTGATTATCTCTTCCATATCACTAAATAGATTTTCTATGGCTTGTTTTCTGTCTATCTTGGCATCTTGTATTTTTCTCTCTAACAACTCTGATAATTCAAGTGCTAACACTGGATTATCTTCTTCATTAGCTTTGATTATTGCTTTTGCTTTATCAAGTGGATTGTGTTTTCCTGTCTTTGCTAACTCTTGTGCGAACTTCTTATAATCAGTTATATCAATAGCAACTTCGAGTAGATACTCAATCCCATTAGCTCGTAAATGCTCATCTAAAATCATTTGAAGCTTTTTGCTATCTTCTCTTGTGATTTTTTCTTTTTCATCACGAACCATATATTTTATCTCATTGAATAGTTTGAAATCATAATCATACTTTGAAGCAAAGGCATCTGGTAGAACTATATTCATAGACTTGTTAAAATCACTAACAAGATCTTTGAACTTATCTTTTATATCTATTGGTTTTAAGTAACTTATAGCTTGAAGTATAAAATCATCTCTCTCATTTTCTCTATTTTTCTTGATTGATTTGAAGTGATTGGTCAGCTTGGTGTGTCTATTTTCAAGGGTGGTTTTCTCGTCTGCTATATCCACCATAACATCACATGGCTCTAAATCTCCACTAAATATTTCAAGAGCATCAACAAGGTGTTTAGTAATCCCTGCGAAATCAACAACATACCCTGCAACTTTGCCTTTTCTTGTTCTATTAACTCTTGCTATGGCTTGAAGTAGATTATGCTCTTTGAGTATCTTATCAACATAAAGAGTTTGAAGTATGGGAGCATCGTATCCCGTTAGTAGCATATCACTCACTATTAAAAAAGCAGTATTATCAAACTGTCTTTTACCCCCACGACTTTTATCGTTTTCGTCTCCAAATGGAAGTTTGAAATCTTCAATAGCTTGTTTTACATCCGCTTCTGAAACGGCTAAATCATAAAACTCTTGTGGGTCTTTTTTAGTATCAAAGCTCATAATAACTTTTGATTGGAACCTGTTTTGGTCTTGTTCTGCTAACCTGTTAAATGCTTTTTTATATGCTATTGCTTGGTATCTGTTATGACAAACTATCATAGCTTTGAAACCGTCCAAATAGCTCTTATTCTTATAGTGTTCTACAATGCTTTTTGCACACTCTTCAACTCTTGCGGTAGCATTTTTATCTAACTGTGTAGCTTTGGTTTTTAGAATAGAGAGTTTCTCTTTACTCTCATTACCAAACGACTTATTAAACTCAGCATCAAGTTGTTCTTTTTCTATGAAAAACTTACTAAGCCCCGTTTCATACAAAATGGGAAGTGTATTACCATCAGCAACTGACTGTTTTATGGTGTATTTGTCTATGTAGTCGCCACCATAGAACTCATTAAGTGTTGATTTGTTTTCTTTGTCTATTGGTGTTCCTGTAAAGGCTATGAACTTAGCATTTGGAAGTGATTGTCTCATATATGAAGCAGTTAATCCGTATTGGCTTCTATGGGCTTCATCTATCAGAACAAATATATTTTCTTTTTCGCTTAGAACTTCAATCTGCCTTTTCTCTTCTGCTCTCTCTTGAAACTTTTGAATAGTAGAAGTGAGAGTTTTACCGTAACTATTTTTCAATTGTGATTTTAAATCGCTTATAGATAAAGCTTGATGAATGTTAGCAAATCCAACTCTTTTAAAAGTTTTTCTTATTTGCACATCTAAATCTTTTCTATCTGTTAAAACTAAGATAGTTGGATTATCAAAACCTGTTGTTTCTGCCCTTAGTTTAGTAGCAAGATATATCATCGTGATTGATTTACCACTTCCTTGTGTGTGCCATACAACACCACCACGGTTATCTTTGATAAGTCTATCAACCGTTTTATTTACAGCTCTAAGTTGTTGGTATCTTGGTAGTTTTTTGATGGTTCTACCTTCATCAACTTCAAAGATTACAAAGTATTTGATGATGTCAAGGAACTTTCTTTTCTCAAATAGGTTATAGATTAAAATATCTTGTGGTGTTGGTTCATTGTCCAATAATTTTATAAGCTCAAGAGATGCGACTTCATTATATTTTGAGTAGAACTTCGTATCAGCTTCAATAGTTCCATATAAGCCACTTATACGGTTAATGCCACTTAATATTTGATTGTAGTGAAAAAGTTTTGGAGAGTTTCTTTGATAGTATGTTAAATCATCCAAGGCATTTTGAATATCTACCTTTTGAGCTTTTGCTTCTATTACAGCCAATGGAAGTCCATTAACAAATACAACTAAATCAGGAATAGAGTTAGCTCTTTCGCCTTTAAACTTCATTTGATTAACTACTAAAAACTCATTGTTTTCTTTGGTTTCATAGTCTATAAATTTTACAGCCCTTGGTTTTTCTTCTGGTGTAGGTTTAAGTGATAGTGCATCAGCACGAGTTATAAGCTTATGAATTTCAGAGTTTATCTCCATAAGAGAGCTACCACTTACTGCTAATATTTTACGGATTACTTTTTGTAGGTTGTTTTCATTTAGCCAAGGGTTTATTCTTTTAAGTGAAGTTGTTAATTTATCTTCAAGAACAACTTCATACATTTCGCCTTTGGCATCAAAGTAATCATAATTTAACTTTTTGAAAAGCTCTATTGCTGGGAGTTCTGATTGTAGGTATTCACTCATATTTTTATCCTAATCTTGTGTCATTTTGAAACATTGAAAGTTAAACTACTTATATCCATATTTAGTTTTAGCTACCTAGAAAACTTGGTATAGTATAATGCCCTATCTTGATATACCAATTGGTATAAGGGAATCTCTCTTAGATATTCACCTGCAAGTGGCTGGATAACATCGCACAGCCGTACAAATGCGGTGTTACTTTGTTTTACTTTTTTCATATCTCTCAAACCTTGATTTATAACTTCTATATTTATTTTTATGTACAGGATAGGCAGTTACAAGTAAATTTTCTGTTTTTCCAAGATGCTTAATAAGTACAATATAAAATCTTTTTGTATCCCAAATAAAATGTGTAGGTACACCACTATTTTCGTAAAAATATTTTATATGCTCATCGTCAATATTGTCAATCGTTTGTTTTATCCAGTGTATTCTTTTAGCTCTTGCACTTTCATAAATTCTATTTTTTTCTCTATCCTCAGGACAAGGATTATTTTGCTTATTTGAATCATATTCTTTCTTGGTTATAATATGCCAAAATCTTTCAGGTTTAGGCTCTTTAGAAAAAGGACAACTACATTTATTGTTTGGTTTTACAGTAATAGTATACTCTTGATTTTTCAAAAACATTCGTTAAGTTGTTTAAATCCTCTTTTCCTCTTGTATCTTTTATATCCATATAAACTTTGTATTTATTGTAACTATTCATAATATTTTTTAAAACTAAATAATATGTTTTATAATAAAACTCACTATGTGTCTGAGAAAATCTTTTATGGTCTAAATCTTTTTTATTTATTATTGTCACTACTCTAAAGGTGATATTTGAATCTATAAAATAATCTATAAGCTCTTTATATAAATCTATTCTACTCCTTGAGAGTTTAGTCCATTTTATCTCAAAAGGAGTTTTATGTTTTAACTTTATAGCTTTTATATCTTCTTTAATTTTTTCATACTCATCTGCGGGGCATTTAACAGCTCCCAATGACATACTATCCCATCCATCGTTTTGAAGATGGCAACTTTCATCACAAAATATTTTATAATTCATATTAAACTCTAACCTCTCCACTCAAAAGCTTCTGTAATAAACCTTTTTTAAGTGTTTCATACTTCTCTTTTTTAGCTCTAAGCACTTCTAACTTTTCATCGGCAGTTGATAAAATATCAGCTATTT
>JAYEGK010000134.1:0-2761 GCA_034716265.1 Campylobacterota bacterium | reverse complement strand
ATCAGCTAAACTTATCGAACATTTACGCCGTTTTATTGATGATAGAGTTTGGATAGAAAATAGACGTGTTTTACAACTTTGTAAAGAGATAGAAAAATCCTCTATTGAACTAAAAGAAAATATACCAAATAAACGAAACTTTTTTGAGATAAAAGGGGATAGAGTAAAAATAGATTCTATCTTTGAAAAATCTCTCTATACTATCAAAATAGAAAATGAGTTTATTCAAGAAGATATAAAACAACCTATTGAGATAGATATGGAGAGCTTTTATAATCTCTTCTATATTGATGAAGATATTTTAAAAAGAAATATCTCTAAGAAATTTCAAGAGAAAAAAGAGTTTACTCTCTTAGAACTTTTAAAAGAGTTTCCTATTAGTAAAGGGTTGAGTGAGCTTGTTAGTTATATATCTATAGCAAAAAATCTTCCAAATACTGTTGTGGATGAGAGTGTAGATATATCTTTTGAGATAGTTGATTTTGAGATGAAAAAAAGAGTAGTAAAACTACCAAAAATAATTTTTAGAGATGGGGTTTAAAAATGAATATTGATGCACGATTAGCGATAATAGCTCTTCTCAAAGGCTTAGTATATAAAAATGAGAATGAGAAGATCTGGAGTGAGTTGATAGATGGAAGTTTTGGAGCGATACAAGATTACTTTGTAGTGATGGGATTAGATGTTATTCTTGATGATGTGGAGGGGTATGCTTATCTTCAAAATAGAGTTTACGAAGATGGAGAAACAACTCTTCCAAAACTGATACGAAGTCGAGAATTGAGCTATAAAGTATCTCTTTTAGCTGTTTTACTTAGAAAGAGAATCGTCGATTTTGATATGCAAAATGAAAATACAAAAGCGGTAGTAACTCTTGATGATATTCGTGAACAGATTATTCTCTTTTTACCAAAAACAAATAATGAGATTAAACTGATAAAAGAGATAGATACTACTGTTAAAAAAGTGGAAGAGTTGGGATTTTTAAGAAAATTAAAAAATCAAACAGATAGTTATGAGATAAAACGTTCTATCAAAACTTTTGTAGATGCACAGTGGCTGAATGATTTTAATAAAAGATTGCAGGAGTACAAAGATGCAGAGTATTAGAGGGTTTCGTTTATCTCATTTTGAGTTTTATAACTGGGGAACATATAATAAATCTATCGTAAAGTTGGAGTTGGAGAGTAAAAATGGACTTCTTACAGGAGATATAGGCTCTGGAAAATCAACTATTGTAGATGCTTTAACAACTCTTCTTGTGCCTCATCAAAAGATTGTATATAACAAAGCAGCAGGTGCAGAAAGTAAAGAACGTTCTTTACTTTCCTATATATTGGGGGAGTATAAAAGCTCTAAAGAGGAGAACTATACTCAAGCAAAAGCGGTTACACTCAGAGAGAGTAAAAATACCTTTTCAGTCCTGTTGGCAAACTTTAAGAGTAAAGAGTTTAAAGAGGAGGTAACGATTGCACAGTTCTTCTATATATCAAATAATCAAGTGCATAAATTTTTTATCGTTTCTAAATCACTTTTAACAATAGCAGATGATCTATTTGATTTTAAAGATATTAGAGAGCTGAAAAAAAATCTTCGTACATCTACAAAAAATAGTGTTTATGAAAGTTTTTCCGAATACTCTAAAAGTTTTAGACGCTTAATGGGGATTAAAAATGAACAAGCACTGAACCTTTTTCATCAAACTGTTTCTCTCAAAGCGATAGGAAATCTTACTCAATTTATCAGAACACAGATGTTAGAACCAAGCTCTATGGATATAAAAATAGATGAACTCGTTCAAAATTTTAGTGAACTCAATCATATTCATACATTAGTATTGCGTGCGAAACGAAAAATAGAACTTCTTCTTCCAATAGATAAAGAGGGGAAAAAATATGAGAAAAACTTCCAACAAAAGATAGCATATGAAGAGTATAGAGAGGTTTTAAGTGCTTACTTTTCTACTTTCAAGGTAAGCCTTTTAGAGAAAAAATTATCGGAACTAGAGATAGAGATTATTAAAAGAGAGTCTCAAAAAAAGAGTGCTGATACAGAACAAGATGAACTCCAAAACCAGATGATAGAGTTGCAGATAGAGCTTAAACAAAATGGTGGAGATAGAGTCCACTCTATCGAAAATGAGATAGGTAGATTTCAGAAGATAGAAAAAACAAAAAGAGAGAGTAATCATAACTACAATAGACTTGTAAAAGAGTTAGAACTACCAGTAGTTTCTAGTGAACATAGATTTTTAAATAATCTCAAAGAGGTAAAAGAGCAGTTCTCAAATATAGAACTCAATCAAGATACCCTTTTAAACAAAAAGATGATTGAAAATGTAGCACATACTCAAATACAAGAGAGTGTAGTAAGTTTAGAAAAAGAGATGCTCTATCTAAAAAACAATCGATCAAACATACCTCAAAGAGTATCAAAAATACGTGATGATATGGTACAAAAACTCTCTCTTACAAGAGAGGATTTACCATTTATCGGAGAGCTAATAGAGATAGAGGATAAGAGATGGGAGGGTGCGATAGAGCGTGTTCTTCATAGTTTTGCCCTCTCTTTAGTTGTAGATAAAAAATATTATGAGAAAGTAAGTGAGTATGTAAATAGTACAAATTTAAAAGGAAAGTTAGTTTATCTAAAAATAGATACGCAAAATATAAAAGAGAGCTATATAGAAAGAGAGTCTAATTCTCTTTTAAATAAGATAGCTATTAAAGCCTCCTCAATATTTTTTAATGCTGTTAAATCT
>JAYEGK010000133.1:0-2769 GCA_034716265.1 Campylobacterota bacterium | reverse complement strand
CCTTTTTTTCCTTCTCTAGGGGCAAACGCTAAAGGGTGTAAACCTAGCCAATAGTGCTCTTCCCCTCTTGGATTTCTATGCATATGGGAGTCATTTGCGTAAAATCTGTATCCTGCATAGGTTACTTTAATCTGGGCTTCTTGTTTATCAGCTGGTATGTTTATATTTAAAAACTGACGAGGAGGTAGAGGAAATGAACCCTCTCTTATCTTTGTGACTATGCTTTTTATAGTTTTTTTGGCGAGAGTAAAATCTCCACTAGGGTTTGTAAAATCCATCACTTGACTTATAGCGATAGAAGGTATGTCATGTAAAACTCCCTCCATCGCTCCAGCGGCGGTTCCCGAGTACGTTATATCTTCACCCATATTTGAGCCTCTGTTTATGCCACTTACTAGTAAATCTGGTTTTTTATCATTATAGATAGCGCTGAGGGAGAGATAGACACAATCCGTTGGCGTTCCATCTTCTAACTTATAGTAATCATCATCTACACTTACAAACTTTAAAGGGCGAGTAAGTGTTAAAGAGTGTCCACAAGCTGACTTTTCATTGGCTGGGGCTACAACTGTTACTTCAATATTACTTAACTCTTTAAGTGCAGATACTAACTCTTTTATCCCTTTGGCTTCATATCCATCATCGTTTGTTACTAATACTCTATATCTCAAACTAATCTCCTCTTCCATGGATATTTAAACTACGATTTGATACATAAGGTATCATTCCATTTTCTCTAATGATTTTGATAGCTTCATCTGCTTTATGCATCTCATTTTCATCTAAATAATCAACAGCTATAACATCTAATCTATAATCTTTAATCTTATCTATATGTAGATGCAACCACTCTCTATCTCCATCAGATATTTTTCTATATCTATTTTCACCTGAGCCTAAACCAAAATAGTAAGATTCAAAAAGTACCGCTTCTACTGACTTATACACTTCATCCATCACTTCAAATCCACGGTTTATAATCAGTTTAGATTTTGGATATCGTATAGGAAACTCATTAATAAAAAGTACCAGTTTCTCTTCATAAGCTTTACGCTCTTTATCTGTTTTACATGCTAGTTGATAAGAATCTAATGTGTCAAAAAAGATATGTTTAAATCCTGATTTTATTATTGGGTCTATCATCTCATCAAATAAAAAATCTCTATACTCACTATTTTTAATATCTAAAACTTCACTATCCCATTCATTATTTTTAGCGATAATCCACTCTTTTTTTACTTTTTTATACTCTTTAACATCTTTGGAGATTTCACCAACACTTACATAAGCATACATCTTCTCTTTGTTAGCAAGAAAATCTACCGACCTTGTATCTATATGATTTGATTGGACTATTATATAATCACTCTGTTTTACTTTTTCATAATGTAAATCTGTACCGTAAAATACCGCTGCATTTTTCTCTGTTGAAGCAAATAGTGATGTATAGATTATAGAGGCAAACCATAAAATCTTTTTTTTGAATAAACTCATTTTAAAAATCCTTTTTTTAATCCATATGGTATTTAACTACAACACTCATATAAGCAGAGATAATATTGTTAAACTGATAAGATATATTATTATTAGTATTGATAGCATCTACATTTAATATTCTAGTTCCAAGTTCTAAGTAGAAACTCTCACCAACATCAAAACCAAAACCTGCACCTGCACCAAGATAAGGGTCTGAAATAGTACGTGAAATTTTTTCATTCTCTAATTGAAACTTCATATTAAGGATACCACCCTCAACACCTATAAAAAAATCATTCCCTGAAGTTATATTAAAGATATATTGTCCCTCCGCACCATAAGTAGTTATATAATCAAATTTATCATTAAAATCCATATAATACCTAGCATTAAGATATAGTCGATAATTTCGAGTTTGACCACCTATCTTCAGTGCTATATTTGCACCATTATCTTTATTTACACTGTAGTCATTCCCTATTGTTACTTCATTGCTAATTCTACTAAAACCACCCTCTATACCAACAAGAGAGTTTGATTCAAATGTGTAATCCCCTCCCATAAGAGTAGTGGTCATAAAAAATATTGCAAAGAGAGCTTTTTCTAATCCTATTTTTAGCATTTTTTTCCTTTTAAAATTCATTAGAAATTACAAGATTTATTAAGTTTATTGTTCCACTCGTATTTTCATCTTTTGCTTGAAAATCAACTTTTACAAAACTAACTCCATCACTAGAACAGTCAGTTAAATCAACCATCGATACTGCAGTTGTACTAGCAGTTCCACCTTCGATTTGAATATTATAATTAAAGTTTGAATTTCTTAAATACTCAACTGTATTTGCTATAGAAATTTCAAATATATGAGAACTTGAGTCTCCCTTTGCAAACGAATGAGTAGCTGTTTTTAAACCTTGTCCTCGTAGTGTTATCTTACGAGATTCACCTATCTTCACATCTTTTTTTATAGAATACTGTTTTCCGACAATATTTACCCAGAACATAACATCTTTTCCTACTAAATAGTAATCATATTCAATATTAACAATTCCACTTCCGTCATCATTAATAGTGTAGTTTTGACTATCTGGATAAACATTTGCCACCCATTCAACACCCTCTTCACAACTATCTTGTCTATAGTTATTTCCAACTGCAAAACCAAGATTTGATGTTCTGTTTCCATCAAATTTATCTATTAAATCTAAAGTGCTAGATGAGTTTGTATGTATATCCCATTTTCCTGAAGCATTGTATCTATATCCATCACCAAAAGTGACTAAGTATTCATTT
>JAYEGK010000132.1:0-2817 GCA_034716265.1 Campylobacterota bacterium | reverse complement strand
ATTATGCTAATATTAGATCTATTATTGATACCTCTCGAAAAAGAGGCTTAAATGAATTTGAATCTCTTGTTTCTGTAATACAGGGGAATTCTCTCTTTTAGAGAGGGTGATTAGTTACAGTTTATTTATAGAATTAGTGATCCTCTTCTTCACCAAATGTTGCTAAAAGCCCTTTAGCTAATTCCTCTGTCTCACTTTCTAATAATTTTGCCTCAGGATGAGGAAGAACATAGAACCAAGGTGGCATTTCACCATCTTCAAATTTTTCTTTTGCTTCATCTCCATCATTCTTCTTTTGTTTACCCCACATAGAGACATTAAAATGTTTACGACCCTCTTCTGTATCGTACTGTACTAACCAAGATACTGGAGCGATGTTACTATACCAAGGCCATTTTGTTTCATTACTATGACAATCTGCACAAGCACGATTAAATAACTCTTTTGTTTTTGGACTGTCCCATTTAGGTTCTGCAAGAACTGGTGGATTAGTATGATCATTACCATATGGTATAAATTGTATTGCTACCATTATAAAAGCAATAATTCCTAATATTTTATATTTCATATTCATCTCCTATTTAGATGTGAGACTCCTGCAATTTGTTGTATGTAGCGTAGTAGAATACGACAAATAGTTGTTGGCTCGTTAAATGTATTTTTATTCTGTATTTTGACAAAAATTAAACAAAGTATTCACTTTTTTGTTCAATATCCAAAAAAAATAATATAAAGTTTATCTAAAATATACTCTAAATTCACATATCTTTAATATTTAGAGTATAATTCGTAGAAATTATCTGAGCCTTTTAATGAAAATATCACAAACTATTTTAATGTTATCTCTTCTTTCTAGCTCTTTAGTAGCTGATTCAAAGTTTTGTATTCAAGTCACTCAAGCAGATGATTTCAATAAAAACAATATAAAACCCGCTGTTGCACGTATACTCAAAAAATTTGATAAAGCGAGAATAGATATGAGAAGTGGAAGACTTGTTTTACGAGTTGGAAACTACAATAGATATGCACATGCCTTAAAAGATTTAAAAGATATACAGGAGAGCTATTTTGATGCGTATATCCGAAGATGTGACTATATCCGCTCTAAAGTGATCTACCCTAAATCTTCAAAAAGAGATATTCAACCAAGAAAGTTACAATCACAAATAAAAAAAGTTCAGAGACAAACATCACCAACACCCAAACCAAAATCAAAAAGAAGATTGGTTGTTATCAATGGAAGAGTACAGATTGTTGATGACTCAAAACCTGTAGGTTCACAACCTTATAAACGGCAATCTTTTCAAGAGAAAAAAATAGCACCGAAAGCTAAAGAAAGCTTTATATACAATAAGCAAAACAGATATAATAGCGATCTACATCAAGATTGTAACAGATGTTATGCTACCTCCTCATCTCAACCGAAAAAAAATACAACGCATACAGATGCAACTCATCAAGAGAGAAGAGATCTCCTGTACCCTCAAAAAGAGATCGCTAAAAAAAGTGAAAAAAAAGAAAAAAGTTGGTTACCAGAGATTTTTCAAAAAGAGGTTGTAGTCGAAAAGAAAAACAGAATAAACTACACCTATATAGATGATCAACTACCCTCAGATAAAACTCAAAAAAAAGATATTTACTACAATCAAAAAATAGAAACAGATGATATTATTGAGATAGAAGCAGAGGAGGAGGTTGAGGTCGAGAACTATTCTGACCTTGAATATATGACAAAAGAGGAAAATCAATTTATGCAAGAGGATATCTTTTCAGATACCTCTTTTAATGAAGAGAGGTATGAAAAACCAAAACCAAAACCGAGAAAGAAAAAGGAAAAAATAGAGGATGAGGAAGATTACAATATAGATATAAATATTGATGTAGATATTGATGAGAATGAATATAAGTTTGATGAAGAGGTCTATACAGAAATCGATACAGAAAAAGAGAATAGATCTGATAAAGGGTTCTTCGACTTTCTTAAAAAACCTGTGCAAAAAGAGGTAGTATATAAAGAGCAAGAGCCTACCCTAGAGATAGTTCCAGAGAAAAAAGTGCAAAAATATAGTTTTATGGATGAATATGAAAGCAACGATTTTATTGCAGAGCCTAAAAAGAGGGTTACTCCAGATTTAAAACAAGAAAAGATAGAGAAAAAGGATAAGGAAGATTATAATATAGATATAAATATTGATGTAGATGAGGATGAATATAAGTTTGATGAAGAGGTCTATACAGAAAAAGAGAGTGAACCAGCTAAAGGGTTCTTTGATTTTCTTAAAAAACCTGTGAAAAAAGAGGTAGTTCCCTATTCTGACACAAAAGAGTTTACACAAGAAAAAGCTCCCATAAAAAAGGTACAAAATTATAATCTTATGGATGAGTACGACGATAATGAATACACTAAAAGAGAGAAACCTAAATCGACTCCCAAACAAACTAACAACAATAATCTTAACAAAATTGATAAATATCAGTTGATGGATAGCTATAAAGATGAGTATGAGAAACCTAGCCAAGCCTATTTCAGCAAAGAGGTACAGCATCAGATAGAAACAGAGAAGGAACCTCAAGATCTTTATAAAAACCAATATATGTTCAACAATCAAGAACCTAAAAAAGAGAATAGAAAAACTAAACAAGAAGAGATGATAGTTGAAGATGACTCCTATAAAAACCAATATATGTATCAAAATCAAAACAGTAACGATCAAGATATAGGTAGAGAAAATCAATATTTCAACTATGAAAATGAGTCTGAAGAGCAGTTTAAAAATCAATATATGTATGAAAATAGCGATAATAGTTCACAAAATA
>JAYEGK010000131.1:0-2820 GCA_034716265.1 Campylobacterota bacterium | reverse complement strand
CTAAGGTTATCTAGATTAGGGTTCATCTCCTCGTAGGCTCTTAACATCGGTTCTATCGAAGCTGTTTCACTTCTTAAAGAAAAATCTTTAGAAAGAGCATCTGCATCATCAAGAGAGTTTTGAGAAGAGTATTGAGAGGGCATCTTTACACATAACAGATTATCTCCATAAACTCTTTGGGCTAAAACAGCTACAACAGCAGAATCAAGCCCTCCACTTAAACCTATCACAACTTTCTTAATTCCTGTTTTACCAACTTCGTTATCTAGAAAATGCTCGAGATACTCTGTTATCTGTGAATATTTACTCATATATATTATCTCTAACCTTTAATTTTTTTAGATTAAAATAGTATACAAACATACCATCTTACTTAATAGATGGTAGTTGTTATATTTTAGAAAGCTTTTTTAGCCATCAGCATTGATTTTACTAATCAACTCTTTTAAAATCACTTCCGCTTTATCGTTATCTATTTGACAAGTACCAGCAGCACCATGTCCACCACCACCATAAGAGAGCATCAACTCACCAACATTTGTTTTTGAACCTCTATTAAGGATAGATTTACCTGTCGCAAAAACAGTGTTTTGATTTTTAAATCCCATAATAACATGTATAGAGATATTTGTTTGTGGAAACATCGCATAGATCATAAAACGATTTCCTGGAAAAATAATCTCCTCATTTCGTAAATCTAAAACAACTAGATTGTTGTGAACTGTTGTACATCTTGTCAATTGCTCTTTAAAATCTGTTGCATATCTATTAAAAAGTTCAACTCTCTCCGCAACATCAGGAAGTTGCATAATATCTTCAATACCATGGTCATGACAATAATCGATAAGATCCATCATAAGCTGATAGTTAGATACCTTAAACTCTCTAAAACGACCTAAACCTGTACGAGAATCCATTAAAAAGCTCAATAGATCCCATCCTTGAGGGTTTAAGATATCCTCTTTAGAAAATTGTGCAGCATCTGCTTTATCAACTGCAACCATCATATCTTCACGAATCATAGAGAGGTCATTATCTTTTACATAATAATCATAAACAACACGAGCAGCAGAGGGTGCATCGGGGATAATAATATAGTTATCTGCTTCACCATTACGAATAGACTCACTTTCATGATGATCAAAAACTAAATAAGCCTGCTCTTGATATGGTAAGTTTGTTACAATATCATTTTCTGTAATAGTTATAGTACCATCTTGCATATCTTTAGGATGAACAAATGTAATCTCATCAATTAAATCTAACTGCTTTAAAATAACTGCACAAACTAAACCATCCATATCACTTCTTGTGACTAATCTATATTTTTTTGACATAAAAACTCCTAATCTAAATTATTTTTATTATAACTTTTATTTTATAAAATTATCATTTTTAATCTGGTTCATATAGTTCCCCATATTGTGTGTTTTAATGATTTTCATCGGTTGTCTCAAATCGGCTAAACCATATTTTCCTTCAAACCCGATAGGAGTTCCTAAATGTCTTGTTGGTGCAAAAAGCTTTGGAACAATATCATTACTATCATATAATCGAAAAAGATTTACCTCTTTTGTATATCTATCGATATAGTAATTTACCTCATTTTCATCTACTTTTTCAGCACTCATATCTGCCATCAATGCAGAACCCATACCACCAAACTTACCTATTATAGAGCTTGAAGTCAGTTTGTTTTTAGATGCACCCTCACTCATACTGATTGGGGGTGCGCCAAATGTATATGTTAGAAGTTGATCTTTTCTTATTCCTCTATCTCTAAGTTTTGTTGTGTAGATAGTAGCGATAGCTCCACCTAAAGAGTGACCTGTAATCAAAAATATATCGTTTCTTTTTCCCTCAGCATTAAGTTTTATAAGTTTATTTAATGGAAGAGAGTTTATTTTACAGTTTTTTTCCTGCTTTTCAAGAAGAGTAGCACTTGATAAAAAGCCACCATGAATAGTTATATCTTTATCTATCTTAGTATTATAAGCTTTTGGCATATAGTTTGCATCAGTACCCCAGTCAGTAGCCTCTTTAGAACCTCTTACAGCAACAACAATAACCATATTTTTCTTAGATACCATCTTATAAGCATAAGCAAATTGAAGATCAACTAAACCTTGGGAGATACTTTGATGCCCCTCTAGTTTATATCCATGTCTTTTAAATGCAAAAGAACCATAACTATCGTTAAATACACTCTTTGCTATATCACCTATCTCTAAAGCAATTTTTTTACTATATTTGTCTGATGGAAGGAGGTATTGAAAGTTTTTATCCACAACGATTTTTTTAGTTTGTTGTGTTGGTTTGTTTTTTATCACTTTCTTTTTAACAGTAGGTTTTACAACTTTTTTTGCAGTAGCAGTTTTTGGTTGTGCCATACAACCACTAAAAACTATACCAGCAACAGAGAGGGCTATAATGTTTTTTATCATAAGAAATTTCCTTTACTATTTTAATATCCAAACTATATCTAAATTCTCGTACAAACTCTATTTTTTCAATTTAATAATTGTTTCTATAGTATCAAAAATATCTGAATTTTTATTTGTATAGGGATTATAATAACGAGTATATAAAATATAAGAGGTAGCAAAAACTTCTTCGATACTTAAACTTCTCTCTCTTCTACTACAAACAGACTTATCTATAGTTATCCCCCACCCTGCATAAAAAGGCATTCCAAAACAGACACACTTACAACCTACTAAAAGAGCTTCAAAGCCCATTTGTGACGTTTTTGTATATACTTTTGTAAAGTGTTTCAAAAGAGAGAGAGGGTTTACATTTTCTTCTATTATAATACATTTT
>JAYEGK010000130.1:0-2876 GCA_034716265.1 Campylobacterota bacterium | reverse complement strand
TAAAAGCAAATGTTAGTTTTATGATAGTTCCAGATGTAGTGAGTAATCTCACTTTAGAGGCTCACTATAAACTACCAGTTGGTGGTGGTTGGAGTGTTGCACCAGGTGTACGTTATATGCAACAGATGGATGGTTTAGATGCTGATTATGATGTAGCAAATTTAAAGGCTAATCATATAGGATATAGTGATAGTAAAAGTTTAGAATCTAACTTATTAGCATTAAGATTAGATATCAAAAACAGTGCCTTTTTAGGTCGTTTAGGATATTCAAAGATAGCAGATGAAGCAGATATCGTTGCTCCATGGAGAGGGTTTCCAACAGGTGGATTTACACGTGCTATGGGTCAGTATAACTGGTATGCAAACACAACTACATATATGGCAAGAGCAGGATATGATTTTGGTAAAGCAAAAATGGTAGATGGTTTTAGTCTTATGGCTCGATATGCTATTCAAGATTTTGATGATAAAAAATTAGGTGTTCAAGCAGACACAAATATTTTACATATAGATGCTCGTCAAAACATCGGTAAAAACTTAGAGGCTAAATTACGTTTAGGGTTTGCAACAGATGAGGATAGTGCAGATAAATTAGATGTTTCTTACAATGAATATCGCTTTGAGTTAAACTACTTTTTTTAAAGGGAAAAAAGGGATGCTCTTTTTAGAGAGCATCACCATCCTCACCATCAGCTAAATCACCTAGAAATTTTTCCATATCATATTTAACTCTATACTCTGGAGTCATTATATGAATAAGAACATCTCCTAAATCTACAACAACCCAATCACCACTCTCATCTACATGATTGAACTGTTCTTCAGGTTTAAGTCCATTTTTTAGATGATCTAAAAGGGCAATTGTATGTTTTGAACCAAGTGAAGAGGCAATTATCGCATAATCAACAAAATAATTTTTCTCTTTTAGGTCAAAAACTTCTATCGATTCTGCCTTATTTGTATCTAGAACCGATACTATTTTTTCTATTCTACTGTTCATTTATATCCTTGTAATATTTTTCTATTTCTACCGCACACTCTTTTGGAAGTTTTGAACTATCCATCTGCTCTCTTAATTGGGATGAAGAGATATTCTCATCAATTTTCAAATAGATAAACCTCTCCTCAATCTCAATATTATCACGAGAAGCGACTATAAAGGTAACTAAACTATTGAGCTGTTCAAAGTTATTCCATTTTTCCAATGATCTTAAATTATCTGCACCGATAACAAGATAGATTTTTGAGTATCTCTCTCTCAAATAGGAGACAGTTTCTAAGCTTGTTACAGCTCTATTTTGTTTTACCTCATAATTATCAACAATAATGTTATGAAAGGGATGAAAAATTTTTCTTAACCACTCTATTCTTAGTTCACTTGAAGCATGAGATGAAGATTTAAAAGGGTTTAAAAAAGTTGGCATAACAATTACTTTGTCGATGTAATTGAGCTTATCTAAAGCTTCGACAATAGCCTTGTGACCGATATGAGGAGGGTCAAATGAACCACCAAAAAGTGCAATAGTTTCCATATTTAAAGCGGATTATAACTAATTTTGGATAAAATAACCCAATTTAATTTTTTTATTAGGATATATAATGGCACTTAAAATAGCAATTAACGGATTTGGTAGAATCGGTCGTTGTGTAGCTCGTATTGCAGCTACAAGAGATGATGTAGAAATCGTAGCGATTAACGATATGGCAAGTATGGATATGATGCTTTATCTTTTAAAAAATGATTCTGTTCACGGTATATTTGGAAGTGATGTAGTTCAGTTAGATGATGAAAACATCACTATTGATGGTCAAAAAATCAGAGTATTTTCAGACCGTGACCCTAAAAACCTAAAATTTGCTGATTGTGGTGCAGATATGGTTTTAGAGTGTACAGGTGTTTTCTTAACTCAAGAATCTGCTCAAGTGCATATCGACAATGGCGTAGAAAAAGTTCTTTTCTCAGCTCCTTCAAAAGATACAGCTACTGATACTTTTGTAATGGGTGTAAATGAAGATAAATATGATGGTCAAAAAATCGTTTCAAATGCTTCTTGTACAACAAACTGTTTAGGTCCAGTTGCAAAAGTTTTAGATGATGCTTTTGGGATTGAAAAAGGTCTTATGACAACTATCCACTCATATACAAATGACCAAAATATCTTAGATGTTAAACACTCAAAAGATAAGCGTCGTGCTCGTGCAGGTGCTATCAACATGATCCCTACTACAACTGGTGCTGCAAAAGCTATCAGCCTTGTTATGCCACAACTTAAAGGTCGTTTACATGGTCAGTCTGTTCGTGTTCCTACACCAGATGTTTCTATGGTTGATTTAAATGTTGTTGTGAAGCGTGGTACTACAAAAGAGGAAGTTACAGAAGTATTTAACAAAGCTGCTGATACATCTTTAAAAGGTTTATTACTAATGGACAAAGAGATGAGAGTTTCTCAAGATTTCGTTGGTTGTGAGTATAGCTCAATCGTTGCGGAAGACTTAACACAAGTGATTGGTGGTGATATGGTTAAAGTTATGGCGTGGTATGACAATGAGTGGGGTTACTCAATGCGTCTAATAGATATGGCTCTTCACATTAGCAAATAGGAGTAAATTTGGAACTATTAAATATAAAAAACCTAGATTTAGCGAAGAAAAAAGTATTTATCCGTTGTGACTTCAATGTACCAATGGATGAGTTTGGAAATATCTCTGATGATAGACGTATCCGTTCAGCTTTATCAACTATAAACTTCTGTTTAGACCAAGATTGTAGTGTTATTTTAGCTTCACACTTAGGTCGTCCAAAAGGTGAAGTAAATGAGAAGTACTCATTAGCTCCAGTAGCAAGAAGAATTCATCAACTACTAAAACATGATG
>JAYEGK010000129.1:0-13911 GCA_034716265.1 Campylobacterota bacterium | reverse complement strand
AAACGCGGTGACAACTTAAATCTTGACGCTCTTATGATTTCAGGGGAGACTTTGCACGAGCGCATAGAGGGTTGTGATATTCAAGATGAAGATATTATCCATAAAAATGAGAACGCTTACTCTCAAGCGGGTGGACTCTCTATCCTTTTTGGTAACCTTGCAACAGAGGGAGCGGTTGTTAAAACTGCTGGTATCACTGGAAATATGAAACAGTTTAAAGGTCGTGCCGTCTGTTTTAACTCTCAACCTGAAGCACTTGCTGGAATTATGAGCCATAAAGTAAAAGCTGGTGATGTTGTGGTTATCCGTTATGAGGGTCCTAAAGGTGGTCCAGGTATGCAAGAGATGCTTGCACCTACTTCACTTATTATGGGTATGGGTCTTGGTGAATCCGTTGCTCTTATTACTGATGGTCGTTTTAGTGGTGCTACTCGTGGTGCTTCTATTGGTCATATCTCTCCTGAAGCTGCTGAGGGTGGTGTTATCGCCCTTATCGAAGATGGCGATGAGATAGAGTTAGATACAGATGCTCACCTTTTACAGTTAAATGTAAGCGAAGAGATTTTAGCACAGCGTAAAGCTAAATGGATACCTTACAAAAACGAGGTAAAATCAAAGTGGTTAAAACGCTACCAACTTTTAGTTTCAAATGCATCAAACGGTGCTATGCTTAAAACAGAATTATAAGAAGGAAATTTACAAGTGAATGCAATAGCAATAAAACACAATAACCAAATCATCGATTTACAAACTGCTGAAGAGTTAGGTTTTGAGGGTGAACAGATTCACCTTGATAATTCAGAGGACTCTCTAGAGGTTCTTCGTCACTCTACAGCACACCTTATGGCACAAGCTATAAAATCTTTGTATCCGGATGCGAAATTTTATGTTGGACCAACCGTTAAAGAGGGTTTTTACTATGATTTTAAAACAGAAGCTGAGATAGGTTCAGGTGATCTTAAAAAGATAGAAAAACAGATGCTCTCATTTGCTAAGAAAAAGTATAAAATAGAAAAATATACTATCTCTATGGATGAAGCAAAAGAGAAGTTTAAAGATGATCATCTAAAACTAGCTGTAATGGAGCGAATAAAAGATGATAAAATCTCTATCTATAAACAGGGTGAATTTGAAGACCTTTGTCGTGGTCCACATCTTCCATCTATTGGGCTTATCCGTTACTTTAAACTTATGAAAGTAGCTGGCGCGTATCTTGGTGGAGACTCTAAAAATGAGATGCTTACTCGTATCTATGGTATAGCGTTTGCAGATAAAGAGTCACTCAAAGCACATATGACTATGTTAGCTGAAGCTGAAAAACGCGATCACCGTAAATTGGGTAACGAGATGAAGCTTTTCACTTTCCGTGAAGAGGTAGGAGCTGGTTTTCCTATTTGGCTTCCAGCTGGTGGGCGTCTTCGCGCTCGTTTAGAATCACTACTTTTTAAAGCTCACCGTAAACGCGGTTATGAGCCAGTGCGTGGTCCAGAGATGCTTCGTGCTGACCTTTGGAAAACATCGGGACATTACCAAAACTATGGTGAAAATATGTATTTCACGAATATTGATGAACTAGAGTTTGGCGTAAAACCGATGAACTGCGTTGGGCATATTAAGGTTTATGAAGATGAGTTACACTCTTATAGAGATCTTCCAATCAAATATTTCGAATATGGCGTTGTTCATCGTCATGAGTTGACTGGTGCTCTGCATGGTCTCTTTAGAGTTCGTGAATTTACTCAAGACGACGCGCATATCTTCTGTACTGTAGAGCAGATAGAGGAGCAGATTATCGAAGTTGTAGATTTTGTAGATAAAATTATGACAACTTTTAACTTTGAATATAAAATGACAATCAGCACAAAACCTGAAAAAGCGGTTGGCGATGCTGAAGTTTGGGAAAAATCAGAGGCGGCACTTGTGGCTGCGATGGAAAAACATAAACTGCCATATACTATCGATGAAGGTGGTGGGGCTTTTTACGGTCCTAAAATAGATATTAAAATTCTTGATGCGATTGGACGTGAGTGGCAGTGTGGAACAATTCAGTTAGATAACAATCTGCCAGAGCGTTTTGAGCTTGAATATAATGGTGAAAATAACGAAAAAATTCAACCTGTAATGATTCATAGAGCTATATTAGGTTCATTTGAGCGTTTTATCGGTATCTTAACTGAGCATTATGCTGGTGAATTCCCTATGTTTATTGCTCCTACACAAGTAGCGATTGTTCCAGTTGCAGAAACACATAAAGAGTATGCTAAGGTTTTATCAGATAAACTTATCGACATTAACGCTGATAGTGAAATCTACGGTAAAAATGATTCGTTAAATAAACGCATCAGAACTGCTGAAAAAACTCGTGTTCCTATGATTGTTGTTATAGGGGATGAAGAGATAGAGAATAGAACTATCGCTATTCGAGATAGAAGAACTAGAGAGCAATACAACCTAAGTGAAGAGGAATTCTTCAAGCTTATACAAACTAAAGTAAATGAGGTAAATTTTTGAGTACTAAAAAAAACCGTGTGATAATGAATGACGATATCCGTGCAACTGAGCTGAGATGTAATGTAGATGGAGGAGAGTCTTTAGGGATTGTCTCTTTTGATGAAGCGATGGAAAAAGCAAATGAGTTAGATTTAGATTTAGTTCTTATTGCTCCAGATGCAAAACCACCTGTTGCTAAGGTTATGGATTACGGTAAATTTAAGTACCAAGAAGAGAAAAAACTTAAAGAACAGCGTAAAAATCAAGTTAAAATCGTTGTAAAAGAGATTAAGCTCTCTGTTAAGATTGCTGAGAACGATATGAACTTTAAAGTGAAACATGCAAGAGAATTTTTAGAAAAAGGTTTTCATGTTAAGTTTAGAGTATTTTTACGTGGTCGTGAAATGGCTAATCCAATGGCTGGTAAAGAAGTTCTTCTTCGTGTTTGGCCAATGGTTGAAGATATTGGCGTTATGGATAAGTCACCAAAATTTGAAGGTCGTTACTTCAATATGTACGTAGTGCCTCAGAAATAAAACCATAACTTTTTGTTAGAGTTCGTATCTTTTACGAACTCTAAATTTTTATCCAGCAACTATCTTAGATTTTAAGTCACTCTCCTCAATAGCATCTTTAACATACTTAACGACAACAATATTTTCCGTTTCATTGATATACCACTCTGCAATATTATCATTTTCAAGAGCTGTTATTTTTGCTATATTTACATCTGATTGTGGTAGATATAGATGAGAGTATTTAGTAGGGTTTGTAAGTCTTAAAGTCCAAAGCAACCATATAGTAGTGATGACAGCAACTGCAATACCGATACTCTCTCTATCACTAATATCCAACATCAATCCAGCAAATGTTCCTCCTAGAAATGTAGAAAAGTATGCGACAGAGTTAGAGATACCAAGTGCAGCACCTTTTTGATGTACTTTTGCAAACTTAGTTATCATAGATTGAACAAGTGGCTCCATCATATTGAATGCAATAAAAAAGAGTGCAACACCAACGATAAACACTATACTAGAGTTTGTAAGTCCCATAATTAAAAATGAAGCAATAAAGAAAACAATAGAGACTAAAAATATCTCTTTAGGTCTGTTATACTTCTCTCCAAAAACTGCGGCAGGACCCATAGCTATAAGACCTAAAACCATTGCTGGTAGATATGCCATATAGAGATCAGACTTTTCCCAAGCAAACGCATCACTTGTTAATATAATAGGGATAAGAACAAATGCCATAGTCATTAAACCTTTTTGCATCGCATTTATAATTATCATATTTAGCAGATTTGAATCTTTTAAAATATCACGAGTTGTAACTTTTCCGTGATAGATATGTTTTATTCGTGGGGGAGTTGGTACTTTAGTAAAAAGAATGACAATAGCAAGAACGGTTAATCCACCTGTTATCAAGAAAAGTGTTTCAACACCATACGAAGCACCAAGAACTGGACCAAGACCCATAGCAAGAGCAAAACTCATAGCTATTGAACCACCCATAATAGCCATCGCTTTACCACGAATCTCCTCTTCGACTAAATCAGAAATCATCGCAGTAATAACAGAACCGATAGCTCCGGCACCCTGTAAGAAACGTCCTAACATCAGTGTATAGATATCAGTTGAGTAAGCACAGATGATAGAACCGACTAAAAAGATTAATAGACCAACCAATATAGTAGGTTTTCGTCCTATCTTATCACTCATAGTTCCAAATGGAACTTGAAAAATAGCTTGAGTTAGTGCATATCCACCAACGACAACACCCACTAAAAGGGGAGTTGAACCCTCTAAGTCAAGTGCGAATATAGAGATAACGGGCAGAACTAAAAATAGACCTAAAAATCTAAGCGATAGAATTGCGGAGAGGGGGAAAACTTTTTTAAACATAGATAGCCTTAATTTGAGTATAATTGCACGATTATATATTAATAAGTATTATATACACTATAAGGAATAAAAAATGAAACTAATTTTAGCTACATCTAATAAAGGTAAAGTGAGAGAAATTAAGGCTCTTTGGAATGAGTATGAAGTTATCGCTTATAGTGAGTTGATAGAGGAGTTTGAAATCGTAGAGGATGGTGATACTTTTAAAGAAAATGCACTTATCAAAGCAAGAGCAGTTTTTAAAGCATTAGATGATGAAAATATTATAGTTATTGCTGATGATAGTGGTATAAGTGTTGATATTCTTGATGGAAAACCAGGTATATTTAGTGCAAGACATGCAGGAATAGATGCAACAGATAAAGATAATCTTTATAAACTTATCGAAGATATTAAAGAAAAGGGTGTGAAAAGTTCACCAGCTCATTATACTGCAGCTATTGCAATAGTTACTAAAGATACAGAGCAAGTTGTTCATGGTTGGATGTATGGAACAGCTTATGCCCAAGCAAAAGGTGACGGTGGATTTGGGTATGATCCGATGTTTATACCACTTGGATATAATAAAACACTCGGTGAGTTAGATGAAAAAGCAAAAACAAATCTTTCTCATCGTGCTAAGGCTCTGAAGTTAGCTAAAGTTATTTTACAAACCCTTTAACTAAAGATAACAAGTAATAAAGTACCAAAAATTATTCTATATATACCAAAGGCAACAAAAGTAAATCTATCTAAAAATGCCATAAACAATTTTATAGTTATAAAAGCAACTATAAAAGAGACAACAAACCCTACTCCAAGTGTGATAAGGTTTGCATCAGTAAACTCTTTATAATGTTTAAGTAAATCATATGCTGTTACTGCACTCATAACAGGAAAAGCAAGTAAAAAACTAAATTCGGCACTTGCTTTTCTATTTATACCAACAAGTAATGCGCCTATGATGGTAGAACCCGCTCTACTTGTTCCTGGTATAAGTGCAAATATTTGTGCAAAACCGATAACCATAGATTGTTTATAACTAATTTTTTCAACATCATCTATTAATGTTTTTTCCTCTTTAATAAAAAATTTCTCAACAATTAAAAATATAATGCCACCAATAATAAACATTATTGCAACAATTTGAATACTAAAAAGCTCTTTTATCTCAGATGAAAAAATATACCCAACAGTTCCAATAGGTAAAAATGCTAAAAAAACTTTTGTCCATAAATCTATTTTTTTAATACTAAACTTATCTTTATAATTTACTATAACAGCTAAAATAGCTGCAAACTGAATAATAACTTCATAAGCTTTTGTGATATTTGTCTGCTCAACTCCTAAAAATTCACTAGCCACAATAAGATGACCTGTTGAAGAGATTGGTAAAAATTCTGTAAACCCTTCTATTAAACCTAATATAACTGAATCAAATATCGTCATTCTCTCTCCTTGTCTATATTTCAAAGACTATCTAAAGCAATCATTTACAAAATTTATGTTAAAATTTTAAAACCGAATTTTAACATAGAAAAGAGAAAAAATGAATGTACTAATTGTAGATGATAGTAAAATTGTAAGGCGTGTTTTAACAAATACTATGACTCGTTATTTTAAAGCACCAGAGTGGCCAACACTCAATCTTTTTGAAGCAGAAGATGGAGTTGTTGCTATGGCACAGATGGAAAAAGAGAAGATAGATATTATGCTTCTTGATTGGAATATGCCAAATATGAATGGAGAAGAGGTTGTAGATGCTGTTCGTGCAAATAAAGAGTGGAATAAGACTCGTATCGTTATGGCTACAACAGAGGGTGGTAAAGAGAGTGTTTTAAAAATGATTAAAAAAGGTGCTAACGGTTATATGGTAAAACCATTTGCTGAAGAAGCTATCTTTAAAACTATGGATACTATCACTGCAAGAATGCCTAAAACATAGATTTAATTTTATTTCGATATAATACGAGGTTTTAAAATTACCTCGTAGGAATTAAATAAATGTTACTTTTTACTCCTGGTCCAACTCCAGTACCTCAAAATGTTCGTAATGCTATGTCAGATGAGACTATGCATCACCGTACTCCAGAATTTGAACTAATCTTCGAAAAAACTAGAAAACATCTTTTTAATCTTTTTAAAACTGATGAAGTGATTATGATCGCTTCAAGTGGAACAGGAGCTATGGAATCTGCTGTTATCAACCTCTGTAAGAATACGCTTTTAAGTGTAAACTCTGGAAAGTTTGGTGAGCGTTTTGGTAAAATAGCAACTGCTCACGGACTAAAAAACGTAGAGATTAAAAATGAGTGGGATACTCCCGTAACAGTTGAAGCAATCGTTAAAACTGTTAAAGAGAACTCAGATATTGATGCCATTGCAGTGCAGATTAGCGAATCAGCAGGTGGTCTTCGTCATCCAGTTGAGGCATTAGCCAAAGCCGTTAAAGAGATAAATCCAAATATTATGATTATCGCTGATGGCATTACAGCTGTTGGTGTTGAACCCATAGATGTAACAGATATCGATTGTCTTATAGCGGGGAGTCAAAAAGCTTTAATGCTTCCTCCGGGACTTGCAATTCTAGGTCTATCAAACAGTGCGATAGAAAAAATTGGAGCAGGAAAAGGGTACTATCTTAACCTTGCGTCAGAGATAAAAAAACAGAAACAAAACACTACTGCTTACACAGCGGCAACTACTCTTATCATAGGACTTTTAGAAGTTTTAGAGACTATCGAGAGCGATGGTGGAGTAGAGAAGCTTTATGAGAGAACCGCCACTCGAGCAAGTGCCGTAAAATCAGCATTAGAGGCGATAGGCTTACATATCTATCCTAACACTCCTGCAAAATCTATGACTACGATAGATGATGAAAAAGCAGCAGAGATTAGAAAAATTTTAAAAACTGATTTTGATGTAAATGTAGCGGGTGGTCAAGACCATCTTAAAGGAAAAATCTTCCGTATAAATCAGATGGGCTTAATATCAAACTATGAGATGGCTTGGGTTGTAAACGCTGTTGAACTCTCTTTAGATAAGATTGGAAGTAGAACTTATGATGGCACTGCAAACAGAGTCTTTAATGAGATAACTTTCTCAATAGGAGAATAGATGATACTAGAACATGAGATACCTAACGGCTCTAAACTTTACTTTGGCCAATCAGCAAAAGTAAAACGCCGTATTGAAAATATAGCAAGTGAGATATTAGACACAAACGGTTTTGAAGAGATAGTAACTCCTATCTTCTCTTATCATCAACATTTAAGTATTGCCGATGAGAGAGAGCTTATCAGAGTAAATGATACTAAAAATAACGCTATCTCATTAAGAGCTGACTCTACTATCGATGTTGTAAGAATTATAGAGAAACGTTTAGGAAAAAATACTAAGCAGAAAAAATGGTTTTATATCCAACCTGTGTTGCGTTTTCCAACTGAAGAGCAGTATCAAGTTGGCGTTGAGTTTATGGGTGAGAAAAAACTATCCTCCGTACTTACTTTAGCAACAGATATATTTGAAAAACTTGAACTAAAGCCATTAACGCAAATCTCAAATATAAAAATCCCAGAGATTTTAGTGGAGATGTTTGATGAGCTGAGCATTGATGATTTTAAACATATAAATATAGACAAGTTTATCAGTTTAAAAATTGAATGGCTTACTAAACTTGTATATCTTCAATATATTGAGCAGATTGATGAAGTGATAGAGATAGCTCCAAGAGCTATAAAAGAGGAACTTAAGAAGATGAAGGATCTCTGTTTAGAGATGTCATGTGAAAATAGTGTTTTATCACCTATGTACTATGCAAAAATGCTCTATTATGATGAACTTTTCTTTCGCATTATCGCTGGAAATGAGGTTTATGCTCGTGGTGGAAGATATAAAAATGCAGAGCTGACATCCGTAGGTTTTGCAATATACACAGACGCAGTTTGTGAAGAGTTAACTAAATAATTATTAAAGATTAAAAGAGGAATTTTAATGAAAGCAGATTTAATTGTAGGTATTCAATGGGGTGATGAGGGAAAAGGTAAGATAGTTGATAAACTTGCTAAAGAGTATGATATGGTTTGTAGAAGCCAAGGTGGTCACAATGCTGGTCATACTATCTGGGTTGATGGAGTAAAATTTGCTCTTCACTTAGTTCCATCAGGAGTATTAAATCCAAACGCTATTAATGTTGTTGGTAATGGTGTCGTTTTATATACTGAATATATCATCAAAGAGATGGTACAGTTTGAAAATCTTGAAGGGCGTTTATATATATCAGACAAAGCCCACCTTAACCTTTACTATCATGCACTTATAGACCAAGCTAAAGAGCGTCTAAAGGGTGATAAGGCGATTGGTACAACTGGTAAGGGAATTGGACCTGCTTATGCAGATAAGATTAATCGTACTGGTTTTAGAGTTGGTGAACTTCTAAATCCTGTTAAATTAACGACCTCTATTATTGAATATTTTGAGCAAAACAGAGCTGTTTTTGATGTTTATGAGATTCCTACTCCTAAAGAGGCTGAACTTTTAGCTGAATTAGAGGGATACAAAGAGAAACTCGCTCCATTTATCACTGACACAACGCAGATGGTTTGGAAAGCTTTAGATGATAATAAAAAAATTCTTTTAGAGGGCGCACAGGGTACTATGCTTGACATAGACCACGGAACGTATCCTTACGTAACTTCATCTGCAACTGTTTCTGCAGGTGCTTGTACTGGTTTAGGGATTAATCCTAAAGATATTGGTAAAGTTATCGGTATCGTTAAAGCGTATGCAACTCGTGTTGGTAATGGTCCTTTTCCTACTGAGGATTTAGGTGAAGATGGACAGCGTTTAGGGGAACAGGGTCATGAGTTTGGAACAACAACAGGACGCGCAAGACGTTGTGGTTGGTTTGATGCAATCGCTACAAGATACGCTTCTCGTCTAAATGGTTGTGATGAACTCTCACTTATGAAACTTGACGTTCTTGATGGTTTTGATGAAGTAAAAGTATGTGTTGCTTATGAGTTAGATGGAGAGAGAATAGATTATCTTCCATCAAACCTTGAAGATGTTACTCCAATTTACAAAACTTTCAAAGGTTGGGATAACTCAGTAGGTGTTCGTAAATTTGAAGATTTACCAGCTACTGCACAAGAGTATGTAAAAGTTATTGAGGAGATCTCAAAAACTAAAGTAGCTATTATCTCCACTTCTCCAGAGAGAGATGATACTATAATTCTTTAAAAAAAGATACAAAATGAATACTCGTTTTAGCTCCCTTGTCACTATTAAAAAAAGTGCCGTAGATAAGAGTGAACGAGTTGTTCAAAGTGCTAATCAAGATTTAGAAAATGCAAAAAAGGCACTTCAATCAGCATATATCTCTCTTGAAGAGATTGAAGTTCCACAGATTGGAACTATGTCACAAATGCTCGCAAACAGAACACTCCTAAACTCTCAACGAACTCAAATAACCCATAATAAAGAATGGATCACCTATGCATCCTCACAACTCGAATCAGCACAAGAACAACTAAAACTCAGTATGATTGAGCATGAAAAATTTAAATATTTAGAGTTAGAAGAGATAAAAAAAATTTTAAATAAACAGAAACTTGAAGAGCTTAAAGAGTTAGATGAAATTGCTCTTATGACTTATAAAAAAATCAACTAAAAGGCTTATAAAATGAAAATATTACTAGTATCTATTTTGACTATCTCCTCCCTTTTTTCTCTACAAACAAGTGATAGACTTTTTGAATGTACTGAAATTTTTAAAGAGAGAAAAGGGGAACTTTTAATCGAACTTGAACGTATTGATGAACAAAAACAGGCATTAAGTGCATTGAAAACTGCTACTGAAGATCTACTCAAGAAAAAAGAGATTGCCCTAGAACAGAAAGAGGAAGTAATTGAAAATAATTTGATTAAGATATCTCAAAAAGAGAGTTCTATGAAAAAGATGTTAGAAAAAAATGAAGCTATCTTAAAACAGATAAAAGATATAAAAACAGATAAAATAGCTCAAACTTTTGCTAAGATGAAAGCAGCAACATCCTCTCAAATATTATCCAATATGGATAAAAATGAAGCAGCTTCTATTTTACAATCTTTAAAACCAAAAACTATAGGTCAAATATTAACAAAAATGGATTCTAAAAAAGCTTCTGAACTCACTCTACTTCTAACTAAGTAATCAAACTTTTACCTTAATTAGAGTAAAATACCAAAATTTTTAAAATGCAGGGTCTTACTATGAAAATATCACTAAAATCCGTTCCTCATATATCTAGCAAAGTTGCTATCGATTTAAATAAAAGTGGTGTTGTTACTATGACTTATGGCCTTGATAAAGTAGCTCAAGAAGCTGAAAAAGTTTTACTTGAAAATATAAAACAAGAGCTTGCTTTAGAAGAGAAAGTTCATGATATCTGTGATGAAAATGAAGAGCAGATAGAGTTTAATCTTGTTGACGAAAGACAACTCTTCTTTATGATTAAGAAAAAACTAGCTCCTGAATATGGTATTATCTTAAACTATGAAGAGAGATACTCCGATTTAGCTCATAAAATTCTTGATGAACTTTATGAAGAGGATCTAATCAACTATGATGTAACAGAAAATCGTATTAAAAATATTATCTATAACTCTATAACCTCTTTTATCTCTGATGCTTCAGAGGTTGAAGATGCTGTTATGAATAAAATACGAACTTATAAGAAAAAATATATTCCAGGCACTGATGAGTTTGATATATTACATGAAAAACTATATAGAGAAGAATTACTAAAAAGGGGTATGGAATAATGAAAAATGTTTATATTTATCTTGAAAATGGCACTTATTTAGAAGCTAAAAGTTTCGGTGCAAATAGTACAACTGTTGGGGAGATAGTTTTTAATACATCTTTAACAGGCTATCAAGAGATTATGTCAGACCCATCTTATGCTGGACAATTTGTTACATTTACAACTCCAGAGATCGGAAATGTTGGTGTAAATGATGAAGATATGGAGAGTACAAAAGCACATGCTAAAGGTATGTTTGTTAGAAAATATCAAAAAAGGTACTCCAACTTTAGAGCAGAAGAATCTTTAGATCAATTTTTAGTAAAACACAATATTATGGGTATTACAGATATTGATACAAGATATCTGACTAAAATGGTTCGAAATGAGGGTGCTATGATGATGGTGGCTTCAACAGAAATTTCAGATAAAACGGAACTTAAAAAAATTCTTGAAAACTCTCCTCGTATTGAAGATGTAAACTATATTGAAGAGGTAAGTACAAAAACTTCCTATAAACACAGTTCAGGTACTTATGCCCAAAAAGAGGGCTTTAAATATAACGAAGCTCCAACTCCAGAAGCAAATATCGCTGTTGTAGATTTTGGTGTAAAAAGAAATATTTTAAATGAGATTGTAGAGTCTAAAATAGGTGTTGAAGTTATTCCTAATGATTTTAATGCTGAAGATTTAATAACTCAATATAACGATAAAAAGATAGATGGTGTCTTTCTTTCAAATGGACCAGGTGATCCACTTGTTCTCAAACGTGAGCAAGAGCAGATTAAAAAACTCATAGATGCTAAAATTCCTATGTTTGGTATCTGTTTAGGTCATCAACTTTTATCTATTTCTCATGGTTATGATACATACAAACTAAAGTTTGGACATCATGGTGGAAATCACCCTGTGAAAAATGAAAAAACAGGACTTGTTGAGATTACAGCTCAAAATCATAACTATAATGTTCCCGATAACATTACAGAGATAGCAAGTGTCACACATAGTAACCTTTTTGATAATACAATTGAGGGTTTAAAATATAACGATGCACCAATATTTTCAGTACAACACCACCCAGAATCTTCTCCAGGACCAAAAGAGAGTAGATATATATTTAACGAGTTTCTTTCTCTCATAAAAAGATAATTTTAGTGTCTTTTTTGGCACTAAAATCTTCTCTTTTCTTCTCATAAAATCTTTTAAAAAACACCTTTTTTCCAAAAGTAAACAAAAAGATAATATTTCTTTTACTTTAGTTACAATTAAGACACTTTAAACATATATATAGCTAACATAGCAAAGTTAATTAGTATTTTAAATTTATTTAAAATTAATAAATACTCAATTACTTTGAATCTTAAGGAGGCTATATATGGAGAATCGTCCATTAGAGTACGACTATACGATTGCAAAGTTGTTCATGCTAACTACCATCGCTACTGGTATTGTTGGTATGCTCGTCGGTGTAATCTTAGCATTTCAACTTGCTTTCCCTGGAGTAAATTTACTTCTAGGTGAAGGTCTTGCTGAATATACTAACTTTAGTCGTCTTCGTCCACTGCATACAGATGCAGTTATTTTCGGGTTTACATTAAGTGGTGTTTTTGCTACTTGGTATTATGTTGGTCAACGTGTACTTAAAGTATCAATGGCTGAATCTAAGTTCCTAATGACAATTGGTTATGTTCATTTTGTACTTTACGTTATTGGTGTTGCCGCTGTTATCTTTTCACTTCTTGCTGGTGTTACTACATCAAAAGAGTATGCTGAATTTGAGTGGCCAATTGATATCGCTATCGTTATTGTATGGGTTTTATGGGGTGTAAGCATTTTCGGTCTAATCGGAATCCGTCGTGAGAAATCACTTTATATCTCTATCTGGTACTATATTGCTACATTCTTAGGTATGGCTATGCTTTACTTATTTAACAATATGGAAATACCTACAATTCTTGGTACAAATGGAATTGGTGAATTTGGTTTTGGTAACTGGTGGCACTCTGTTTCTATGTATGCTGGTACAAATGACGCGCTAGTACAATGGTGGTATGGACACAATGCAGTTGCATTTGGTTTTACTGTTCCTATTGTTGCTATGATCTACTATTTCCTACCGAAGGAATCTGGTCAAGCTATCTACTCATATAAGTTATCATTACTCTCTTTTTGGGGTTTAATGTTTGTTTATCTATGGGCTGGTGGGCATCACTTACTATTCTCAACTGTTCCTGATTGGGTTCAAACTATGGGTTCAGTTTTCTCTATTGTACTGATTTTACCATCATGGGGTTCAGCTATTAATATGCTTCTTACAATGAAAGGTGAGTGGCAACAAGTTGCAGCATCTCCACTGATTAAGTTTATGGTTCTTGGTTCTACATTCTATATGTTCTCAACATTAGAGGGTCCTATCCAAGCTATCAAATCTGTTAATGCTATTGCTCACTTTACTGACTGGATTGTTGGTCACGTTCACGATGGCGTTCTTGGTTGGGTTGGTTTCATGATTATGGCTGGACTTTACCATATGGCTCCACGTGTATTTAAGCGTGAAATCTATTCTAAATCATTAATGGCTAAACAATTTTGGATCCAAACTTTAGGTGTTGTTTTATACTTCACTTCTATGTGGATCGCTGGTATTACACAAGGTATGATGTGGAGAGCTCACGATGAATTTGGTAACTTAGCTTACTCTTTCATCGATACAGTTACTGTTCTTCATCCTTACTACACTATCCGTGGTGTTG
>JAYEGK010000128.1:0-2949 GCA_034716265.1 Campylobacterota bacterium | reverse complement strand
TTCACATAATAAATATTTCAGACGTATCAACACAACTGGGTTGAATAATAGTTTTGGGAAAACAGGTAATCTTATTAATATTTCACTTGATGCTATGCAAAAGGAGTTTAAATATCAGGATAAAGAGAATTTTTTTACTCAGCTTTCTCGAACTGGTGATGGTTTAATAGTTAATTTCCAAAACATCCAATCCCAAATAGATGAAACAAATGAAACACTTACTCAACTTGCAATAGAATCTCAAGAGAGTGCATCTCTTTCTCGTTCTAACAACTCTGTTGTTGAAGAGATGAATGAAAATTTCAATAAACTCTCTGAAATTATTCACACAAATGATGAGTCTATCGCAGGAGTTTCCACAAGAACAGAGGAGATTACATCTGTAATAGATCTCATAAAAGATATAGCAGATCAGACTAACCTTCTTGCACTTAATGCAGCTATTGAAGCTGCTCGTGCAGGAGAACATGGTCGCGGATTTGCCGTTGTTGCTGATGAAGTAAGAAAATTAGCAGAACGAACACAAAAGGCTACAAGTGAGATAACTATCTCCATCTCCACTCTACAACAAGAAGCCAATGGTATGCTTGATAACTCTACAAAACTCAACACAATAGCAACACAATCTACAACAAAGGTTGCAACACTCTACTCCTCTCTCGATCAATTTAATAAAACAGCTGAATCTGTTCTCAACTCTAGCCGTTTGATGAAAAATAAAAACTTTATTGTTCTTGCTAAAATAGATCATATTCTCTTTAAAGCTGATGCGCTAGAACAGTTACGTAAAGAGTCCTACAAAGAGTTTGATAATCACCATAACTGTAGATTTGGAAAATGGTATGCAGAGGAGGGAGCCTCACAATTTGGACACTTTCAAAGTTATAAAAAGATTTTAAAACCTCATGAGATAGTTCACAACTCAGTTTTATCCACTTTTGAGATAATAAAAGATGGTGAAGCTACTGAACATAAAGAGAAAATCTACAGTCACTTTACTACAATGGAAAAAGCATCTCATGAACTTTTTACTCTGATGGATGATATGCTTATTGAAGAGAGTAATTATACTCAAGAGCTATTAGGGAGTGGTGATTTGGAACTTTGGGAAGATGTTTAAGAAAGTTATAAAAATAGAACCTGTACAATACCACTCGACTTTGCATAATGATAAATAAAAATATAGTGACTGGAAATTAACATTTTTAAACAATTAGCAATTATTGGTCCGACAGCATCGGGTAAAAGTGACTTAGCTATTAGAATCGCTCATAAAATTGATGCTTATATATTATCGATAGACTCACTGAGCATATATACAGAGATCGATATCATCTCTGCGAAACCATCGATGAGTGAGCGTGATAGTGTTAAACATTTTGGCATTGATGTTTTAAGACCCAACGAATATTTTAATGTAGATATATTTATTAACCTTTATCATACAGTCGTAGAAATATGTAAAAAAGACAATAAGAATTTAATCATTATTGGTGGTACGTCTTTTTACCTCAAATCACTTATGCAAGGTTTATCTAAAATTCCAAAAATAGATGAACAGACTACAAAAGCAGTCAAGTTAAAACTCAAAAATCTTTCTCAATGCTATGATATTTTAAATAGTGTAGACCCTCTTTATATGAAAAATATTAATGCAACCGATAGATACAGAATCGAAAAAGCACTCCTCATATATGAAGCTTCAAATCTAACACCAACTCAATGGTTTCAACAAAACCCTCCAAAAGCTGTTATTGAAAATATCGATATTTTTAATATAGAGGTTGATAGAGAAGTTTTACGAAAAAGAATCTATCAACGTACAGCTAAGATGTATAAAATGGGTTTAATTGATGAAATCACCTACCTAGAGCAGAGATATTCACGTCTTCCAAATGCGATGGGTGCAATAGGTATAGTAGAGGTGTTAGAGTATCTTGATGGGAAAGTAACCCTACAAAAGATGCTTGAAAATATCTCTTTACATACTGTCCAACTAGCAAAACGGCAACAAACATTCAATAGAACTCAATTTAAAAATATCGTCAATGCTCCACTTCAGGAGCTAGAAGAGATTATCCTTTGAAAAACATAGCTATTATATGCTCTGGTGGTGATGTTTCTGGAATGAATCCCGCAATAAAACAGTTTGTAGAGTACTCCTTAAAACATAACCTTACTCCCTATTTTGTTTATGATGGCTACGATGGTTTAATAGATAATAGTATCAAAAAAGCTACCTATAAAGATGTCACAGGTATCATCACTAAAGGTGGAACTATTATAGGTTCAGCAAGAAGTAAAAGGTTTCATCAAAAAGAGTTTAGAAAGATTGCAAAAAAAAATTTAGATAAAGTTGATATTGATACCCTTGTTGTTCTTGGTGGAGATGGCTCTTTTCGTGGGTTAGAACAGTTTTATAAAGAGCATAGTATTAAGTTTTCTGCCATTCCTGCAACGATAGATAACGATATCAATGGAACAGATTACTCTTTAGGTGTTGATAGTGCATTAAATATTATAAAAACTGCCATCGATTCAATAAGGGATACCGCTTACTCTTTTAAACGAGCTTTTGTTATAGAAACGATGGGAAGAGATTGTGGTTATTTAGCTCTTGTGACACATCTTACTTCAGGTTCAGAACTCTACTTAATTCCTGAAATTCCCTACAATTTAGAAGATTACAGGGAGAAGTTTCAACAAGAACTCAAAAATGGTCGTAGATATTTTATTGCAATAGTTTCAGAGGGAATAAAACAGAGTTCTCAAGAGATTGCCCAGTGGTTTGAAAAAGAGATAGGCATAGAAACAAGAGTAACTGTTTTAGGTCATATTCAAAGAGGTGGTAATCCCACTATTTACGATAGACTTATGGCATATAAATTTATCACTTACGCTATCGATACCCTACTTTCTAAAAGAGACCACTCTGTTATCTGCTACACA
>JAYEGK010000127.1:0-2958 GCA_034716265.1 Campylobacterota bacterium | reverse complement strand
ACATAGAACTCAGAGGATTTTTTGAGAGATTTTAGATTATCATCTATCTCTATACTAAAGCTCTCAGGACAACCATTAGAGCTTTGAAATCTTTGAGGGTTTAGAGTTGTAACTTTTTTATTTCCTATAAATATACCATAACTATTTTTATATCTTTTTATTTTACCTAAAGGGTGTGTAAACTCAAATAGATTATCCTCTGATTTTAGCGGAATATAACTTAAATGTTTTTTTATATTATTGAGATTGAATGAGATATTATTGTTGATTTTTAGATCTCCATACTCTTTTAAGAGTTTTGTAATTGTATTTTCATTCAGTTCAAAATCTCTTGTAAAATTTATATCCATTATTTTCATAAACTCCTCTATCGCTAAGAGTTGATAAAATACTTTTTGAGATAGGGATGATAGATTTTTACTTGTTTCTATTGCAAAGGATGGTTTATTATTTGTCACGGCAAAGTATGTTAAAGAGAGTTGCATCGCTTCATCATCAAACTTAGTTTTTGTATTACGAATATTAAACTTATGATGTTTTTCTAAAAGTTTTTTATTGATACTATCTCTTACGCTAGATGCTATCTCATTTAAGTTTCCAAATTTTTGTTTTGTATCTAGCTTACATTGATCAATCACACAGGTTTGACCCCATGCATTTGGATTGAAGACCGTTCCTTGATGATTTTTTCTATAAAATCCATGACCATCATGAAGATTGAGAATAAGAGAGACTTTTTTATTTAAAATTATTTTTTTCACTTCATCAATAATCTGTTTATCTTTATCTTTATGGTTTAACTCTTTTGCAAATTTTCGATTCATATCACCATTAATACCTCGTTTATAAGCGAGAATACTATCTGGATTTAGATTTGGAATTATCCAAAGATTTTTAGAGTTTATCTTATAGTTAGTGCTAAGTATTGATGGTGCAAAATAACCACCTGCTTCATCTCCATGAATACCACCAACAACAAGTAGTGTTGCATTTGAATCTCTGTTCTCTTTTTTATAGATATCTATATTAGCATAAGAAAACTCTATAATAAATAGTAGTAATAAAACTATTTTCATCTATTTTTCCGTAAAAATTTTCATATTATTTTTCTTATCAACTTTAACCATCAACACTTTATCCCCTATAAATTTAAAGCTGTTAGATTTGTAATACTCTTTAAATGTAATTTGATAGATATTTTTTCTATTTGGATAGGGAATTACATTGATATCTGAAAAGATAATAGTCTTTTTTTCGATTTTTTTAAATATTCTTGTTTTATATCTTTTAAATGTTGAAAAACTCATACCATCAGATCTAATAAAATCTTGAGAATAAAATTTAAGATAATCTGTAATATTGTTGTATAGCCATGCATATCTCCACTCATAGAGTTGTGCTAAAATAGAAGATAGTGTATCTTTTGATATATCTTTTTTAATCCAATTATCATCTATTATTAGGAGTGTTTTACTAACATCTATCTTTTTTTCAAGATTTGTTAATTTATCATTTTGAATAGCGATACAACCTCGTGTGAACTCTTCGCGCACGTCATCTTTTGGAAGGCCATGAATCCAGATACCATGACCAGTTTTTCCTTGAAACTTATCATACATATTTGGATAGGATGTGACAAAAGCAAAGGGACCATAAAATGGATCCAAGTCTTTTTTATGACTTTTTTTTGAGGTTAAATCATATAAACCGACAGGTGTTTTAGAATCACCCTCTTTCATCTTATCACCACTATTTTTACCAGTATAGGCACTAAGTTTATTTTTCATATAGTATTTTTTATTTCTATTTTGTGTATATAAAATTAGATTAGATCTGTTTTTATTACAAGTTAATACATTTGAATACTTCTCTAAATATCCAAAGGTAGTATCTTGACTTTTTACATATTTAGACCAGTACTTTTTCTTAGTCAGTTGAAAATCCATCTTTTTTTCAAGGTTATCAAGACCATTTTTTCTATAATCTGTAAGGGTACTATTAGCAAAAAGAGAACTATTTATTACTAAGGTAATAAATAGTAGTTGAGCATTTTTAAGCATTTTTATAGCCAATCTCCTCTAAAAATACTTTATCTTTAGTCCAACCTTTTTTAACCACTACTTGAAGGTTTAAAAAAGATTTTTTCATACTAAGTCTTTCTATCTTTTCACGTGCAGATTTACCAATACGTTTGATAGATTCTCCACCCTTACCGATAATAATCCCTTTTTGCGACTCTTTTTCGATAATAATCATCGCATAGATTCTATCTATCTTATTTTCCTCTTCAATAGACTCTATAATAACATCTGACTCATAAGGAACTTCATCACTTACATTTTCAAAAATTGCTTCACGAATAAAACCTGCATAGATATCACGAACAAGTTCACTTGTTAAATCTTGGGGATCAAAAAGAAAAGGTGAATCTGGAAGGTTTCGAGAGATAATTTTAAGAAGCTCATTATGTCCCATTTTTTTAGGGATAGCTACAGGAATAAGAGCTTCAAATCTATCTGAAAATTGATTATACGAGGCGATACGTTTAAAAAGTTTATCCTCTTTTACTTGGTCTATTTTACTAAGAACAATAATATGTTTGACTTTTTCATTATTAAGTTTTAAAAACTTTTCATAGTGCTCAATAGAGTCAGTAACAGGAGCTAAGTAAACTATGAGGTCACAATCACCCATCGCTTTAAGAGCTTCATCTAACATAAATTGATTGAGTATCTTTTCACGCTCATGTAAGCCTGGAGTATCTACAAAAATAATTTGAGTATTTTCGTGCATTACAATAGCATTTGAACGACGTCTTGTTGCATTGGCTTTGTGACTAACCATCGCAATATTTTCACCTAATAGTGAATTCATTAGGGTACTTTTACCCGCATTTGGACGTCCAATAAGAGATACGAAACCAGCTTTAGTCATTATTTATCGCCTTAATTATAAGAT
>JAYEGK010000126.1:0-2964 GCA_034716265.1 Campylobacterota bacterium | reverse complement strand
ATGAATATCGTGCATTATCATATTCATTCGTGCAAGATTGTATGTAGTTCTGTTTAACTCTTGACCATAAAAGTTAGATACATCTTCAACCTCTTTAGCAACTCTTAAAAGTAAAGAACCACTTCCACAAGTTGGGTCATAAACTGATTTTAATTTTGTTTTTTTATTAGTTACTATACGAGCTAGTATCTTAGAAACCTCTTGAGGTGTATAAAACTCTCCTGCTTTTTTACCAGCACCACTTGCAAATTGAGCGATAAGATACTCATAAGCATCACCTAGTACATCTCTATCGTGATTTTTTAGTTCAAAATCAATATTGTCTAAGTGCGAAAGAACTTTTGCTATTAGGGTGTTTTTAACCTCCTCTGTTCTTCCTAGTTTTGTAGATGTCAAATCAAGGTCTTCAAATAGATGCTCAAAATCATCTTCACTCTCATGACCCATTGTTGATTGTTCAATTTGTCTTAATATTTGTGATAAATCTTCAAGGATAAAATTATTTGTGTCACTATTACCTCGAACTGCAACAGCACTAAAAAGCTCAGTAGGTTTTAAAAAGTATCCAAGTTGTTCAACGGCGTCTTCTTTTATAGCTTCAAGATACTCTTTATCATCTTCTCTATTTTCATCAAGTGAAGTATATAAAATCTCATCTTCTTCTAAAAGTTCATTTGCAAAACTTTCCAGTTTTTCAGATAGGTACTTGTAGAAAATAAACCCAAGTATATAATCTCTAAATTCATCGGCATCCATCTTACCTCTAAGAGTATTTGCGATATTCCATAACTGCTGTTCTAACTTCTTTTTTTGTTCTTCACCCATACAATAATCCAATAGCTTAAATATTTTTTTTATTATATCGAGTGTTTATATTACCAGAGGTTAAAAATGACTATAGCTAAGTATTAGCTATTTGATATAATTGAGTCTGCAAGTGGCTCTTTAATAAATAACAAAACGGCTGTAAATAAAGCAGTTCCAATGAGAAAGAGAACACTATATTTAGAATCGATAATATTTAAAAAGTTTTTAGTTCCAAAAGCCTTAACAGTAAGAATAAAACTCACACCACCACCAATACTACTAGCAAGAGCCAAACCACCTACACCCATAGGAGATATAAGTGAGAGTGCTAAAACGATATAGGTTAGTAGAGAGTAGGTTGCTATTTTCGCTGCCATCATCTGCATCTCTTTTGCATAGAGCCAAAGCATAAAAAGTTTTTGGAGACCAAAGGGGAGAAGTCCTATCATATACATCTGTAAAACTAATGTTACATTTGCTGTATCTTGTGCAGTAAATGCTCCTCGCTCAAATAGAATCCAGATAATCTCTTTAGATAAAATTATCCCACCAATCATACTTGCTGTAAGTAAAGATATTAAAAACCAAAAAGCTTTTTTCATAAAGGCTAATGCTTGTTTTTCATCTTTGTTTCTTATATATCTAGCTACTCTTGGAAAGAGTGCTATCGATGTTGCGATAGCAAAAAGAGCAAGGGGGAGTTGAAAAATACGGTTTGCATAGTAAAGATAGGAGATACTTCCTGTGACTAGAAATGAAGCTAAAAATGTATCTAAAAAAGCACTTACTTGTGCTGTTGAATTTCCCCACATTGCAGGAAAAAAGTTGTTTCTAAATTTTTTTGTATCTTTCTTTATAAATTTGTTTTTTATTCGAAGATGTTTAAACCCACCTAGAAGTAGTTTTAAAAGTCCCAATCTTTGCATAGCGATAATATGGACTACTAACTGTAAAATACCACCAATAACTACACCATAACTAAGATAATAAACTATCTCTGGTTCTGTTTTATTTTGAGAAAGGAGTAGGGCAAAGATAAGAGAGAGATTTAATAGAGCAGTAGAGAAAGCAGATGTAGCAAAGTGGTGTTTATATTGCAACATTCCACTTAAAAATGTCATAGCAAAGATGAGAGGAAGATACCAAAAGTTTATAGCAACAAAAGGGGAGGCTATCTCTATTGTTTGTTCTGAAAATCCAACGGCTATCGCTTTTGTAAAAAGTTCGGGAACTAAGTTTACAAGTAGAGTAATAATTAAGATAATAGAGAGAAAAATCAAAAATATATTTGCACTAAAGAGTGCTTTATGAGTAGTCTTTGCAAAGGCAGGTATAAAAACTTGAGTAAATGCACCCTCTGCAAAGATACGGCGAAAAAGATTTGGAAGTTTAAATGCTATAAAAAAAATATCGCTATAGATATTTGCACCAAGAATAGAAGCTGTTAAAAAATCCCTTATAAATCCTAAAACTCTTGATAGCATTATTCCAAAGCTATTGGTAAATATTGATTTAAACATTATTTTATCAAACTATTTTCTAACTCTTCATTATAAATCACAGCTGTTTGTGCAAGTAGGTCGTGAAGACCTCGCCTATCTTTTCTAAAAGCAACCATAATAAATCCAACTAAAAAAAGTAAAGTTGAAACTATGTAACCAAAAGAGCGAGTAATCGCTTGTTTATTGTCAATATCTTTAAATGTTTTGGCATCTACTATCTTAATATGAACTAATCTTTTTCCAGGAGTAGCCCCTCTAAATCTTTTCCAAAAGAGTACAGTTATCACTAGTACTGAAACTTCAAAAAGAAGTTCCCACTTAAGAGATGTTTGAGGTTGAGAGTTTAAGGCATCTATATTACCACTCATCGCCATCTGCATATTTTGTTGGTAGGCTGAAAAATCAAACCAGTTGCCACCACTTAAAAAGTAGATGACAATAGCTACTGGTAGAGCTAGAAAAAGAGTGTCTAAGAAAGAAGCGATAAAACGAACAAAAAAACCTGCATATCTAACTTCATTCATAGTAGTTTACACGTGGTAGTTTGGAGCTTCTTGAGTGATGATAACATCATGAACATGAGACTCTTTAAGACCAGCAGATGTAATCTCTACAAATTCAGCTTTATCCCAAAACATCTCCATATTTTCACTTC
>JAYEGK010000125.1:0-2973 GCA_034716265.1 Campylobacterota bacterium | reverse complement strand
CACTACAACCCTGTATACCTAATGTTATCGTCATAATCAATAATATAAATAATAGTTTCAATTTAAATTTTCGCATCATCATCCCTCCAACTATATTGTATTTCATTATACCACATACAAAGTAATATTTTGCTAGAATCTCTTTAAATCGATATTTCAAAGGTTACAAAATTTTCTCAATCTCACAAGATACTAAAAAAGTTTTCTCTCTTGCTATTCCTGCTGCACTCAAACATTTAGTCGATATTCTTCAGATACTTATAGATATGATAATGGTGGGAATGATAAGTGTCTATGCTCTAGCGGCAGTTGGTATGAGTATGCAGTTTATGATGGTAATAAATGTTTTTATGACACTTTATGTAGTAGGGGGAAATGCTCTCATCTCTCGATTTATTGGTCAAAAACGTAAAAAAAGAGCATCATCTTTACTCTACTCTTTAACTATTGTTGCCTCTCTATTAGCTCTCTTTGTAACTGCTAATCTATATATGTTTAGTGAGTTTTTATACTCTCTAATGGGTGCAGAGCCTGAAGTTGTTTTACAGGGGGGAATATATCTTCAAATATTGGCACTTGGATTTATAGTGATATTTATAGACTCTCTTATCTACAATGCTCTCTCCGCTGCTGGTGATACAAGAAGTTCCCTCTATATTAAGCTTATCTCAGCCCTTCTCAATGCATTTTTAAACTATATTTTTATATTTGGTAACTTTGGATTTGAAGCGATGGGGATTGCAGGTGCTGCTTATGCAACAATAATAGCTTATAGTTTTAATGTTCTCGCCTATTTTTATATATTGAAAAGTAGAGATGCAAAAATAAATTTTATTCCAATTATCCGTTTCAATGATATAAAACGAGTATGGAATATTGGATGGAGTGCTGCATTAGAAAGAGGAGTTTCAAGTATCTCATTTTTAGTTTTTGTTGCTATTATCACAGCGTATGGAACAGCAGAATTGGCGGGTTATCAAATAGGATTACGGATAGAGGGTATAGCCTTTATGCCTGGGTTTGGTTTTGCTATAGCAGCTATGGCATTAGTAGGTCAAAGCTTGGGAGAAAATAACAAAGATAAAGCTTATAGAATGGGCATAATAAGTGGACGGATAGCTTATATGTTTATGGGAAGTGTAGGTTTAATCCTGATTCTATTTCCAGAGTTTTTAGTCAGTTTTTTTACAAAAGATAGCCAAACAGTAGCGGTCGCTTCCTTTTATCTTATTCTTGTTGGATTAGCACAGATTCCACTCGCTATAAATTTTGTCTACTCCTCAGCTCTTCGTGGTGCTGGTGCAACAAAAATAACTCTAAAAATAAATGTTACTTCATTATGGCTACTAAGAGTAGTACCATCCTATATAGCTTATAAACTAGGTTATGGAATTATAGCTATCTTTGTTATTATGAATATAGAAACCCTTATAAAAGGGCTGATTTTTCACTACATCTATCAAAAAAAAGAGTGGCTCGATACTAAAGTCTAATTTAGATAAAATGCCACTTATGAAATTAGAACAATATAAAAAATCGATAGAACAGCTTAATCTATATTCAAAACATTATTATGTCCTCGATAACCCAATAACAACTGATGAAGTATATGATAAACTTTACAGAGATGTTTTAGAGTATGAGGAACAAAATCCTCAAGATCTACTACAAAACTCTCCTACACAAAGAGTAGGAGATGTTGTTTCAGAGGGATTTACAAAAGCAGATCATCTCTCTCGTATGTGGAGTTTAGAAGATATTTTTGATAGTGAAGGCTTAGAGAAATGGCTTAGCAAAACTTATAAACTCGATAAAAATATCTCTTTTTATTGTGAACCAAAATTTGATGGAGCAAGTTTAAATCTTATCTATGAAGATGGTGTATTAGTTCAGGGGATCACTCGTGGTGATGGTACAACAGGAGAACTTATCACACCAAATGTAAAAACGATAAAATCTATCCCTTTAACTATCCCTTACAAAGAGAAAATAGAGATACGTGGTGAAGTTGTTATCTTTAAAGATGAGTTTGAAAAAATCAATAAAATACGTGTGCAAAAGGAGAAAGAGATCTTCTCAAACCCTAGAAATGCAGCTTCTGGTAGTTTAAGACAACTAGATCCTGCTGAAACTGCTTGGAGGAACTTAGTGTTTTTACCCTACGGTGTAGGTGAAAATAGCTTAGAAAATAGACGTCTTAGTGATAAAATGAACTTTATCTATTCACTAGGGTTTAGAAAACCTCCTGAACATGCTATCTGTAAAAATAGGAAAGAGATAGAATCTATCTATAAACAGATGCTTCACGATAGAGATAGTTACTCTATGATGTTAGATGGTATGGTTATAAAAGTAGATGAGATAGCATCGCAAATAGATATGGGCTATACCGTTAAAGTACCTCGATTTTCAGTAGCTTACAAGTTTCCAGCCGTTGAGAAGATAACAACAATAAAAGAGATAGTGTTTCAAATAGGACGTACTGGTGCTGTAACTCCTGTTGCGATAGTAGAACCAACCGATATAGATGGTGTGGTAGTTGAGCGTGCAACACTTCATAACTTTGATGAGATAGATAGAAAAGATATTCGCCTCAACGATAAGGTTATCATACTCAGAAGTGGTGATGTTATTCCTAAAATTATAAAAGTTTTAACACATCAACGTAGTGGTAATGAGATAGAAGTAATTAGACCTAGAAACTGTCCTGTATGTAAAAGTGAACTTTTAGATGAGGGGGTACTTTTAAAGTGTCAAAACCTCTCTTGTGAAGCGAGAGTTGTCAACTCTATCACCTATTTTGCATCAAAACCATGTTTAAATATAGATGGTCTTGGCAATAAAATAGTTGAGATTCTCTTCACATCGGGAGTTATTAAAGATGTTGTAGATCTATTTGATTTAACATTAGAAAAGCTTCTTACACTAGAGGGATTTAAAGAGAAAAGGTCTCAAAACCTTTTAAACTCACTT
>JAYEGK010000124.1:0-14312 GCA_034716265.1 Campylobacterota bacterium | reverse complement strand
TCATTCATACCACGCTTACCAAATAACATATCTGGTTTTGCAACTAATGTTTTTTCATTTAACCAAGACGCAGTTTTTGCAGCCTCGTTTAGTTCTGATCCATTTTGAACCATAACAGTCTCGTATGCATAAGTAAAGTCTGGAAAATATTTATTCCAATGTTTTGCTAAGATTGACTTAGCATCATATTCGCGTATCGCTTTTTGAGCCATAGAAACTCCCTATCTTTGAATTTGGTACTAAGTCTAGCATATTATTATTTACTACAATCTTCATATTATACTTAACTGTTACAATAGCTTTATTTACTGTTTAATTTAGTAACATTTGCACTGTAAACCAATCTTTTTGCGTAACTAACTGTTACACTGTTTTGTGTTGTTTGAGATAATTTAATCTCTTCAACTATATTTTCTTTACAATTTTTTATATCATAGAACTCTAATCTCTTTAAAAGTTTCGATTTTTGAGAGACACAATTTATATCTCTACTTTTTAAAGCATTTGACAACTCTTTTGCTATATGCATCTTATATGCAAAATGTTTTTTTGGTTTTTCTATAAAAATATATAACTCTTTGTTCAATAAAATAATAAATGAATGGATAGAGAGTAGAGCAAAAGTAAATATAAAGATATTTCTATAATTTTTACGAAAAACTTTCAGTCTTACTCGATAGGAATGGATAAAGGTTTGAGCATAAAGAGGAAGTGCTACTATAGTATAGGGTGCAAAATCTTCTATCGCTATCTTTTGTCTAAAGGAGATAAGGAGTGAATAGATCAAGACTGTTGATGCGATAAACCATAAAATATCAAACTCTTTGAGAAGATATTTTTTATATAAAACATAAAAAAGATAGATAAATATGACAGGTGTAAAAACAGTAGCATAAATACCTATACTCTCCAAAAAATGTCCACTTGGTGTTCCACTAATATCTATACCGTAAAGAGTTATAGATGCTATAAACAGTATAGTATTAAGAATTAAAAACTTATTCTCTTTTTTATATATTGAGTAAACTATCAAGGAGCTAAAGAGATATAAAAAATCCCTTTCAATAAATAAAAAAGCTATTAATAATAGATAGAGATATTTATGATTAAAGTTTTGATAAAAATATAGAAATAAAAAAAGTCCAAATATCACTAATCCTGCACTATTAATAACTATTGCTGAACTCATCACTCCAGGAAGAAGAGTAAAAAGAACTACTAACCATAACCTATCTCTATCTCTTAAAATATAATTTTTAGAGACAGCATATAAAAGAGTGGCACTTAAAAGGTGTAAAACTATCATTGGAAGACGTAAACTGAAGTCATTGTGTGAAAAAAGTTCTAAAGAACTTTTTATAAGAAGTTGTAAAAAGGATATATCTCCAGAGATAATTAACAACTCTTTATAGGAGATAGAAAGTTCTGTTGTTTGAAATAAAAGAACAAAGGCATCTATTCCTAAAATTAGGAATAGTATCTGTTTGTGGCTCATATCTTTAAAAAATTTCCTATCATCTCGTGACCATATTCACTCATTATAGATTCTGGATGAAACTGAACACCATAAATATCTCTATCTTTTATTTTTAAAGCCATAATCTCATTGTCATCACCACTATAAGCGGTTGCTTCAACATCTTTTGGTAAACTTTTTTTATCTACAACTAAAGAGTGATAACGTGTTGCAACAAACTCCGTAGGGATACCCTTAAAGATTTTACAATCACTGTTACATTTCATAACTGATGTTTTTCCATGCATCATATTTGTAGCTCGAACAACATCACCACCAAACACTTGAGCAATACTTTGATGACCTAAACAGATACCTAGAATAGGCAAACTATCTTTAAAATGTTCAATTACACCAAGAGTAATCCCAGCATCATTAGGAGTAGCTGGACCAGGTGAGATTATTATCTTTTCAGGGTTCAATTTTTCAATCTCTTCAACACTCATCTCATCATTTCTAATTATCTTCAGATCAGCACCCAACTCTCTACAATATTGAACTATATTATAAGTAAAACTATCATAGTTATCTATCATTAAAACCATTCATTTATCCTTTTCTTTTCACATACACTAATTGGAAGAATTATATCATTATTTGAATATGATATAATAACTTCCAAAATATAAAGGCTCTATTATCCTAGTACATATCTGTTGTAGTGTTGATTCACACTTCTTCTTAGAAAAGCTTCAAAAAGATTATCCAGATGAAAAACTTATAGGTTTTTTTTATGATCCAAATATCCATCCCTACTCTGAGTATAAACTGCGTCTCCTTGATGTTACACGCTCCTGTAAAAAGTTAGGTATCCAACTGATAGAGGGTAAATATGATTTTGAAAATTGGATAGAGGCTGTAAAAGGGTTGGAAAAAGAGCCTGAAAAAGGGAAACGTTGTGAAGTTTGTTTTGATAAACGTTTTGAGGTAAGTGCAAATAAAGCATTAGAACTTGGAGAAAAATCTTTTACAACAACACTTTTAGTAAGTCCCCTTAAATCACAAGAACAGCTAAAAAAAAGTGGCGATATCTTTTATAAAAAACATAATATAGAGTTTATTGGTGTTGACTATCGTTCTAATGGTGGTACACAAGATCAAAGTCGAGTTACTAAAGAGGAACAACTTTATAGACAAGATTATTGTGGTTGTCTTTTTGGTTTAACTATGCAAAGAGAACAACAAAACAGGATAATGGATGAGATGTTTTCTCCTATCTCAAATCAAATATTACCAGCATCGATAGAGGAACGACTAAAACTTTATCAAGAGCGTAATGATTTAGAAGATAAAGATATAAAATATAAAATCATTAAACAGAAGTTTCTAAACTATCGTCAGTTTAACTTTAGAGTTATTGCAGGTAAAAAAGAAAATATTAGTGCTTATGCCCTATCCTATTCAACCCTTCCAAGAAAAAAAGCACAAGGGAGAGTAGAATTTTCTCATAATAATATTCACTATCTCAATCGTGAAGAGATCCAATTTATAGAGTTAGCCCTTTTCAACACTTTACTAAAAACAGAGTATAAAACAGTTACACAACTTATATATAATCCTCCCTCTTTAGATACAGAGTTGCAACTCAGAACACAACTTTTAAACTCCCTGTATAGTTTAACACCAATAATAGTTGTAGAAAAAATAGTTGATAAAAAGTTAACTATTTTTTTAGATGCCAAGGCTTATGAAGATACAAAGGAGAAGATAATACTTTTATAATCTTTTTTTAGATAAAATAGCCAAAATTATTTTACAAGGCTTTTACTTATGACTATGGATGTTATTGAAATTCAAGAAATTTTACCTCACAGATACCCCTTTTTACTTATAGACCGTGTTACAGATATCAACTCAAATGAATCTTTAATAGGCTATAAAAATGTGACGATTGGAGATAATGTATTTCAAGGTCATTTTCCAGGTCATCCAATCTATCCAGGTGTTATGATTTTAGAGGGTATGGCTCAAGCTGGTGGTATCTTAGCATTTAAAAGTATGGATATGACAAAAGAGGAAGCAGCTACTAAGGTTGTTTACTTTATGAGTATCGATAAAGCTAAATTTCGTGCTCCAGTAAAACCAGGTGATAAACTAGAGTACCGTATTAGTGTAATTAAACAAAAAGGTACAATTTGGATGCTTGATGGGAAAGCTTATGTTGATGATAAACTGGTTTCTCAAGCTGAACTAAAAGCTATGATAGTAGATAAATAGAACTTTATTATGAGTCAAAAAATATCCCCTTTAGCCGTTATTGAAGATGGTGCTGTTATTGGTAAAAATGTAGAGATAGCTCCCTTTTGTTTTATCTCCTCTGAAACTACTATTGGCGATGGAACAACCGTTGCACATAATAGTTGTATCTATGGAAAAACAACTATAGGAAAAAATAATAAAATATTTTCCCACTCTGTTTTAGGTTCTATTCCTCAAGATTTAAAGTTTAATGGTGAAGATGTTGAACTTATTATAGGGGATAACAATACAATTAGAGAGTTTACACTTTTTAATCCAGGAACAAAAGGTGGTGGTGGCAAAACGATTGTTGGAAACCACAACCTTTTTATGGGTTATGTTCATTTAGGGCATGATGTTATCATAGGAAACCATTGTATTTTAGCCAATGCCGCAACATTAGCAGGTCATGTTGAGCTTGGAGACTATGTTGTTATTGGTGGGATGACACCTATTCACCAATTTATTCATATCGGTAACTATGCAATGGTAGGTGGAGCAAGTGCTTTAGCACAAGATGTCCCACCATTTTGTATGGCAGAGGGTAACCGTGCTTATTTAAGAGGCTTAAACCTTACTGGTCTTAGACGTAAATTAGCACGCGATGATATCAATGCTCTTAAATCTGCGTATAGAGAACTATTTGAATCGGGAAAACCCTTAAAAGATAGTGCTAGTGAAATATTAGAAAATACGGAGAATCATTATGTAAATGATCTCTGTAATTTTGTTTTAAAAACAAAAAGAGGAATTCCATTTGAGAGAAAAAATATATGATTAATAGAAACTGTAGCTTTTGTGATGCTAGTGAGAGTGAAGAAAACCCTATAATTGCAGGTAATGGTGTTTATATCTGTAAAAACTGTGTAGTATCTGCTTATAAAATAATGTTTGGTGATGAGAAAGAGCAAAAAAGTGATAAAGAGGAAGAACTTCTTGAAGCTGTAGAGAATTTAATGACACCAAAAGAGTTAGATAACTTCTTAGGTGATTATATCATCGGTCAAGAGAGAGCTAGAAAACTTCTAAGTGTTGCTGTATATAACCATTATAAAAGAATTTTCAAAGTACAAAAAGTTACAGATGATGATACAGAGATAGCAAAATCAAATGTTTTACTTATAGGGCCAACAGGTTCAGGTAAAACCTTGATGGCTCAAACAATAGCAAGAGTATTGAATGTTCCTATCGCTATTGCAGATGCTACAAGCTTAACAGAAGCGGGTTATGTTGGTGAGGATGTTGAAAATATTTTAACAAAACTTATCCAATCTGCTGATGGTGATGTTGAACGCGCTCAAAAAGGGATAGTTTTTATCGATGAAGTAGATAAAGTAGCTAGAATGAGTGAAAATCGTTCTATCACTCGTGATGTATCTGGTGAGGGTGTCCAACAAGCTCTACTTAAAATAATAGAGGGTGCAGATGTAAATATTCCACCAAAAGGGGGACGTAAACATCCAAATCAAGAGTTTACTTCTATCGATACTACAAATATCTTATTTATCTGTGGTGGTGCTTTTGATGGTCTTCACGATATTATGAAAAGAAAACAGGGGCAAAATGTTTTAGGTTTTGGACAGGATAAAAAGACTAAAAATGAGCAGGAGGTTACCTATGATATGGTTGAACCTGATGATTTAGTCTCTTATGGACTTATTCCTGAACTTATTGGTCGTCTTCCTATTATCGCTTCACTCAGTGAAATAACAGAAGAGGATATGGTTCGTATTTTAACTGAACCTAAGAACTCTCTTATTAAACAGTATAAAAAGCTATTTTCCATCGATGAAGTGGAACTAAACTTTGATGATGATGCTTTAAAAGCGATAGCTGCCAAATCTATCAAAAGAAAAACAGGTGCTCGTGGTCTTCGTGCAATTTTAGAGGAAAATATGATAGATATTATGTATGAACTTCCAGAATATTCGGGATATGAGGTTCAAATAACAAAAGAAGTTATAGAAAGTAGTGAAAAACCAGTCTATATCAAAAAACCAACTCAAAAAACTGCCTAAGGTAAGGGAATGATATTCAATAAAATTATAGGTCTTTTTTCAAATGATTTATCTATCGATTTAGGAACAGCAAATACAATTGTAATTGCAAAAGGTCGTGGTATTATTATTAATGAACCTTCAGTTGTTGCGGTAAAAACTGAAAAATATGGACAATCAAGAGTTTTAGCAGTTGGACATGAAGCAAAAGATATGGTTGGTAAAACACCTGGAAATATCAAAGCTATTCGACCAATGAGAGATGGTGTTATCGCTGACTTTGATATGACTGAAAAAATGATTCGAAAATTTATTGAAAAAGCACATGGTAGAAGCTCATTAATTAGTCCTAGAATTATTATCTGTGTTCCTTATGGTTTAACTCAAGTTGAACGAAAAGCTGTTCGTGAATCAGCTCTGAGTGCTGGAGCAAGAGAGGTTTTTCTTATAGAGGAACCTATGGCAGCTGCTATTGGTGCTGGTGTTGAGATTAGAGAACCTAAAGGAAACTTAGTTGTAGATATTGGTGGAGGAACTACAGAGATAGGTGTTGTCTCTTTAGGTGGTCTTGTATTATCAAAATCTATCCGTACAGCGGGAGATAAGATCGACCAAGGGATAGTCAACTATGTAAGAAAAAAGTATAATCTTCTTATTGGTGAGCGTGTAGCTGAGGAGATTAAAATCGCGATAGGTACAGCAACACAACTTGAAGAGGAGCTACTCATGACAATAACAGGTCGCGATCAAGTAGAGGGACTTTTAAGCTCTGTGGAGCTAACAAGTGAAGATGCAAGAGAAGCGATGAAAGAACCTTTAGTTGAGATTTCAGAAGCTCTTCTTACTGTCTTAGAGAAGATTCCACCTGATTTAGCGGGAGATATTGTAAACCATGGTATTATCCTTACTGGAGGTGGTGCTTTAATTCGCCAATTTGATAAATATCTCTCCGATATAGCAAGAATTCCTGTATTTGTTGCGGATGAACCTCTTTTAGCTGTTGCACGTGGAACAGGACGAGCATTAGAGGAGATAGACCTACTACAAGAACTATTTGAAAATGAATAAAGAGCTCTTTAGCTTTTTATCTCTATTTGTAGTTCTCTCTATAACTGCATTAAACTACTCATCATCTATCCAAACTCCAATCATTATATTTTTAAATAATATTAAAACAAACTACCATGGCTCTGTCAAATATATTGAAGATAGTATCGATACACATATATCTCAAGCCCAAAGAATTATGGAGTTAGAAGAGGAGATCCAAAAATATGAAAATAATCACCTTGTAATGCAACAGTTAGCAAATGAGATAAAAGATCTTTTCGAGGAAAACAACTCTCCATTTAAAAGTGATCCAAGAGTTGAGTTGGTTCGATCAATAGCTTATGAAAAATTTGGTGATTTTAATAGAGTTTGGATAGATATGAACGATTTTAACTCCTCTAAAATTTATGGATTAACATACAAAGAGTTAGTAGCAGGAATAGTTATTTCACAAAATGGTTTACCTCTTGCTCTTTTAAATAAAGATATAAAAAGTTCCTATGCTGTCTATGTAGGAAACAGCAAAGCACCAGGTATCGCTCATGGAAATAACTCTCAAAATATTCTTGTAAAATTTATTCCTACTTGGTTTGATATTCAAGAGGGTGATGAGATTATCACATCTGGACTAGATAAGATTTTCTTTAAAGGGCTAAAGGTGGGTAGAGTTATCTCAGTCACCTCCTCTCAAGGGTATCAAAATGCGATTGTTGAACCCTATTTTAAAGCAAATGAGTTGAACTATTTTCATATCATAAGGAGTCTCCATTGAAATATCTATCTATACTTATTTTTATCTTTTTAAATCTATCAGCTGATGAGAAAAAAGAGAGTGTAACAGTTGGAGCAGGTCTCTATATACAAACACAACCCTATCAAGATGTAGAGAGTTTACTACTTCCTTCGCCTGTTATATTTTTTGACAATAGTATCTTCTATGCAAGATGGACTCGTTTTGGAGTATATTTTCTTGGAGAAAAACAGGATAACTATGCTTGGGCATTTTCATTAACTGCTATGCCTAGAACTTATGGGTACCAATCATCAGATATTGAAAATATGAAGGAAAGAGAAAACAGTTGGGAGGGTGGGATATCCTTTAGTGCAAAATTTAAAGACTCCTATATTGAGATAATGGCACTAACAGATATCTTAGATAGAGAGGACTCCTATGTTTTAAAAACCGATATAGGGTATGATTTTAAGATCTCCTCTTTCTCTTTTTATCCTAGTATAAGTGTTATCTATCAATCTCCAAGTTTTACAAACTATTATTATGGTGTTAAAGAGTCTGAAACTACATTACTTAGAAAAAGTTATAGTGCAGATTCAGGGTATCAAGTGGCTATTCAAACCTATATAAGTTATCCATTTACAAAAAACTTCTCAACACTCCTTAATATAAAAGCGGATAGATTATCTCATGAAGCTATATCAAGTCCTATTGTTGAAGATAGATATATCTACTCAGGATTACTCTCTTTACTCTACAATTTTGAATATTAATATATTGTTTTATACTCATAAAATATTAAGTACCTCTTAGATATAATACCCGAATTTTATATACATTTTTAAGAGGTAAAAATATGCCAAAACGCACCGACATTAACACTATTTTACTTATAGGTTCTGGTCCGATTGTTATCGGTCAAGCTTGTGAATTTGACTACTCAGGAACTCAAGCTGTTAAAACTCTTAAAGAGGAGGGCTACCGTGTAGTTCTTATTAACTCTAATCCTGCAACTATTATGACAGATCCTGAATTTGCTGATAGAACATATATAGAACCTATCAAAGAGGATGTAATTGCTCGTATTATTGAAAAAGAAAATGTAGATGCAGTTCTTCCAACTATGGGTGGTCAAACTGCACTTAATGTTGCTACATCTATGTATGAAAAAGGGATGTTAAAGGGTGTAGAGTTTTTAGGTGCAACTCCTGAAGCGATCCATAAAGGGGAAGATCGTTCAGCTTTTAATGAAGCGATGATTAAAATTGGTATGGATCTACCTAAAAGCAGAAATGCTTACTCAGTTGAAGAAGCTATCGAGGTTGTTAAAGAGATCGGTTTTCCAGTAATTTCTAGAGCTTCTTTTACACTTGCAGGTGGTGGTTCAGGTGTAGCATATAATATGGAAGAGTTCAAAAAATTAGCACAAGAGGGTATCTCAGCATCTCCAGTAAATGAGATAGAGATAATGGAATCTATGCTCGGTTGGAAAGAGTATGAGATGGAAGTTATCCGTGATAAAGCGGATAACTGTATCATCGTTTGTGCTATTGAGAACTTCGATCCGATGGGTGTTCATACTGGTGATAGCATCACTGTTGCTCCTGCACTTACATTGACAGATAAAGAGTACCAAAGAATGCGTAATGCTTCTTTTGATATTTTACGTGAGATTGGTGTTGATACTGGTGGAAGTAACGTTCAGTTCTCTATCTGTCCAAATACGGGTCGTATGATTGTTATCGAAATGAATCCGAGAGTTTCTCGTTCATCAGCTCTTGCATCTAAAGCAACTGGTTATCCTATCGCTAAAGTTGCAACTCTTTTAGCTGTTGGTTATACACTTGATGAGATTACAAACGACATAACAGGAACACCTGCATCTTTTGAACCAGTGATAGATTATGTTGTTACTAAAATTCCTCGTTTTACATTTGAAAAATTTCCTGAAGCGGTAAGTACACTTAGTACATCTATGAAATCTGTTGGTGAAGTTATGGCGATAGGCCGTACTTTTAAAGAATCTATGCAAAAAGCACTCTGCTCTTTAGAGACCGATCTTTGTGGTTTCAATGAGATAGATGCAGATACAGAGTTTATAAAACATGAGATTCGTCGTCCAAATGCAGATAGAATGCTTTATGTTGCAGAGGGTTTTCGTCGTGGTATGAGTATAAATGAGATGTTTGACACCTGTAAGATAGATCATTGGTTCCTTTATCAAGTTCAAGAGCTTATCGAAGCGGAGTCAAAAACTACTGATAAAGTTCTATTTGATGCCGACTTAATGAGAAAACTTAAAGTTGATGGTTTTTCAGACAAACGTATCTCTCAACTTATAGCAAATAATTCTACACATATAGTCAGTGAAAATGAAGTGTACGATGCAAGAAAAAAATTAGGTGTATCTTTAGAGTTCAATGAAGTTGATACTTGTTCGGCAGAGTTTGAAGCGTTAACACCATACCTTTATTCAACAACAAATATCACAAAACTACCAGATATTCAAAATCGTGTAAGCGATAAGAAAAAAGTTCTGATTCTTGGCGGTGGACCAAATAGGATTGGTCAAGGTATCGAGTTTGATTATTGCTGTGTTCATGCTGCTTTTGCTCTTAAAGAGATGGGTGTTGAAACGATTATGCATAACTGTAATCCTGAAACAGTTTCAACAGATTATGATACCTCTGATGTTCTTTACTTTGAACCTATCGATTTTGAACATGTTCGTGAAGTGATCGAAAATGAGAAACCAGATGGTATCATCGTTCACTTTGGTGGTCAGACTCCTCTAAAACTTGCAGATGCTCTTACTAAAATAGGTGCACCAATAATCGGTACAACTTCAGCTGTTATCGACTTAGCTGAAGACAGAGAACAGTTCTCTAACTTTGTAATCAAAAATGGTCTTAAACAACCTGCAAATGGTCTTGCTCGTGCAAAAGAGGAAGCTGCACCAATAGCGGAGAAACTTGGTTTTCCAGTTCTTGTACGTCCATCTTTCGTTCTTGGTGGTCGTGGAATGAAAATAGTTTACTCTCAAGAGGAGTTAGCTGAGTATATGACTTTAGCTATTAGCGTTTCAAATGAAGCTCCAGTGCTTATAGACAAGTTTCTTGATCAAGCTATTGAACTTGATGTTGACGCTATCTCTGATGGTAAAGAGGTTTATATCGGTTCGGTAATGCAACATATCGAAGAGGCTGGTATTCACTCTGGTGATAGTGCTTGTTCGCTTCCTCCTGTAAATCTCTCCGACGAGATGATTGAAAAGGTTGAACAACAAACAAAAACTATCGCTCTTAATATCGGCGTGGTTGGTTTAATGAATGTTCAATACGCAATCTACCAAGATGAGATATATCTTATCGAGGTCAACCCTAGAGCTTCACGAACTGTTCCATTTGTATCTAAAGCGACTGGCATGCCTCTTGCTAAAGTTGCAACTCGCGTTATGTTTGGTGAGACTCTAAGAAGTTCTTTAGAGTATTATGACAAATATGAGATTGTTCAAGAGATAAACGGTATCTTAAAACCTCGTTTAAAGGGTCATATATCTGTAAAAGAAGCGGTATTTCCTTTCCATAAACTTATCGGTGCTGATTTATCTCTCTCCCCTGAGATGAAATCAACGGGTGAAGTTATGGGAATAAGCTCTAACTTTGGTATCTCTTTTGCAAAAGCACAACTTTCAGCTGGTAATAAAATTCCAACGGGTGGAACGTGTTTCCTCTCTTTTGTAGACTCAGACAAACAATATGCTGCTGAGATAGGTAAAGGTCTTGTGGATAATGGTTTTAAACTCGTAGCTACAAAAGGGACTCAAACTATTTTAGAAAAAGCTGGAATCCCATGTGAGAGAGTTCTTAAAATCTCAGAGGGTCGTCCAAATATCGAAGATAGTATGAAAAATGATGAGATAGCTATGGCTATCAACACTTCAGATAACAACACATCTAAAAAAGATGCAACAGTTATACGTCAAGAGGTTCTACGTCGCTCTATCCCTTACTTTACAACTCTAAGTGCGGCAAGAGCATTAATTTTAGCCCTAGAAGAGATAAAAAATGATTCTTGGTCTGATGTTCAAGCAATACAAGACTTTTTAAACTAAGTAAGTGCCAACTATACTTCTACAGACCGACACTACTGTCGGTTTTTTATCTCAAAATAGCCAAAAACTTTTTGAGATAAAATCTCGTCCTCAAACAAAACCATTTTTAAAAGTTTATAACTCATTAAAAGATTTTAAAAATAATTTTAACAGAGTTCCAACATCTGCAAAAAAACTCTTTAGACGTTCTAAAAAAACTACCTTTGTTATTAAAAATCAAGCATATAGAATATCCAAACTCTCTCTGGACTCTCAACTTATAAGAGATATGAGATGGCAATACTCCACTTCAGCAAATGAGAGTGGTAAGAGTTTTAATCGTCAATTTTGTGAAGATAAAAGTGATATAATTATAGAGAATAAAGATGGTCTTAGTGAACAATCATCATCAACTATTTTAAAAATAAATAATCAAAAAACAGGGAGATTGAGATGAGTAAGTTAGTTCAAGCTTTACTAAGTGGTATATTTTTTACCTACTTTATCGATTTTTTTCTTTTTCTTGGTATAAAGATACATTATATAGATTTTTATGAGATCGATCTTTATTATAATATTTTATTTGCTGATAATCAAAATATCTTTATCTATCTTTTTTTTACGACTCTTATAGGTTATCTAGTTATCTATCTCAATGCAACAACAATAAAAGTAACTCTTGTTGGTCTACTTTTAACTCTCTCATTTTCCACAATGATTCAACCTATTGGTCACTCTTTAGGAGTCCTTTTATTTATGAACAAAAACATTACTTTCAAAACAAAAAAACATAGTTTCAATGGTGATATATACTATAATGGACGTCAAAAGATTACATTTTTTGATTATGATTTAAATAAAATCATTACTTTAGATAAAAAGGAGTTAAGATAATGAAACATATAACCTCTCTCTCAAGCGGTGTAGTTTTAGGCAGTGCAGGTGTTGCTATGATGAGTATAATGGGTGGATGTGAAGACCCCTCACAACAGCAACAAACTCAAAATAAATTTATCGTTATCGAAAAACAAGATAATGGAAAATATATTGTTGTTGAAGAGATGCCAACAGAGGGTGAATCTCGTGCTATCATTCGTGAAAAAGATGAAAATGGTAAAGTAACAGAACGCTTTATGGATGAAGAGGAGATGAAAACTTTAGCAGAGCAGGAGTATCAAAAGGTTCAAGATGGAACAAGTGAAACTATCTCTGATGGCAATGATGATGGGATGGGTTTAGCAGGGACACTCTTGGCTGTTGGTGCGGGTATGTTACTAGGAAGTGCCATAGCAAACTCCCTATCTAACAACAAAAATTTTGCAAAAAACTCTGCAAGTGCAAATAGAAGTGCTTATAGTCGTTCAAACTCTTCAAGTTCTACATCTAAAAGTAAAACAAAGAAGCGAAGTTTTTTTGGTTCATCCTCCAAAAGTAGTAGCTCTAGTAGTTCAAGATTTGGTGGTTAATTATGCTCGAACTCTATAATATAGATTCCTTAGATGACAATAAGCTTAATGAACTTGGTTTTTCATGGCATACAGATAGTGATAATACAAAATATGTCAGTAATCAACTTCTAAAAATCAGATCAGATGATGCCGAAAACTATTATGAAGCTACAAATGAGATATATGATATGTATGTTAAAGGAGCAGAGTATGTTATAGAACATGACCTCTTCTTTGAGTTGGGTATCCCTTTTAACCTCATAGATGCTATCAAAAAGAGTTGGGAAAATGATGTTCATTGGCATATCTATGGGCGTTTTGATCTCGCTGGTGGAGTAGATAATCAGCCTATTAAACTTATAGAGTTTAATGCCGATACGCCAACATCACTTTTTGAAACAGCACTCCTTCAATGGGCTTTACTCAAACATAATAATATAAATGATATGAACCAATTTAATAATATTTATGATGCTATTGGTGATAACTTTCAAAGATTGATTACACTTTTCGATGATCCCCAAGAGTTTGATGAGAGATATGATGGGTGGAAAATTCTTTTTTCAAGTGTTAGTAACAATAGTGAAGAGGAGATAACAACGAAGTTTCTCCAACAGATAGCAACAGATGCAGGATTTAATACATCATTTGAATATCTTGAAAATGTTCGTTTTGATGATGATGGTATTTATGATGCAGATGACAACAAATATGAGTATTGGTTTAAACTCTATCCATGGGAAGATATTGCACTTGATGAACCCCAACTGATGACAACATTAACAAATATTATGCAAAACCAAAAGGCAATTGTTTTAAACCCAGCCTATACACTTCTTTTTCAATCAAAAGGGATGTTAAAAATATTGTATGATCTCTTTCCAAATTCTCCCTATCTCCTACAAACATCCTTTGAACCATTAGAGGGTATAAAATATGTAGAAAAAACTGTTTTTGGCAGAGAGGGTGCAAACACAAAAATAGTATCCGAGGATGGAACCATTGTAGAGAAAACTGATGGAGAGTATGGTAACTATAAAAAAATATACCAAGAGTATGTAGAGTTTCCAAAAGATGAAGAGGGAAACAAATATCAAGCTGGAGTATTTTTTGCCTATGAAGCTTGTGGTATGAGTTTTAGAAAAGGCTCAGAAATTATGGATGATATGAGTAAGTTTGTTGGGCATAATATAGACAAATAGAGTGAAAAGATTTAAAAAATTGAGTGAAATTTAGG
>JAYEGK010000123.1:0-2984 GCA_034716265.1 Campylobacterota bacterium | reverse complement strand
AAAGAAGCTTTTGAGATAGCAAATAAATTTAGTTGGAATAAAAAAGAGTTAGAACACTATGATAGAATTTTGATGAGAGAGATGGATGATGTTTTAGTTGAAGAGAAAAGAAAAAATGATTTGGAGATGGCTGAAAAAAAAGGAATCTTAAAAGTTGCTATAAACTTATTAAATGCCAATATAGATATGGAAACAATAAAATTAACTACAGGATTGACCGATAAAGAGATAGCAAACCTAACAAATCGTAACACAGCTACAAAAGATTTTTCTTAATCCAAACACTCAACACATAAAGACCCCAAACATGTTGTTTAAAACTTCCACGAGATGCTAACTCTATATATTCATCTAACTCTTTAGTTTTAAACATTCCTGTTTGCTTGTTTACCTCTTTTATAACTCCAATCTTTTGAGAGTTTATAAGATACTCCATATAGGGATTTGCAAACCCTTTCTTCTTTCTTTTTAGTATCTTTTCACTTAACATAGGTTTCATAATATCTTTTAAAAGTGATTTAGTAACACCATCTTCATATCTTAATTTTGGGTCTATGGAAAAAACTACCGATGCTAACTTATGGTCTAAAAAAGGTGTACGTGATTCGATAGAGTGAGCCATACTTACACGGTCTAGTTTTGTTAAAAAATGCTCTGCTTGGAATAGATTGAGATCGATATAACTGTACCAGATACTCTCATCACGATGTGGGGAACTCTCAAATCTATCTCGATAGGGTTTAAGATATTTTAGTGATTCGTTATCCTTTACATTACGTCTCATAAGATTGTTTTTTTGAAGATCTGTAAACTTATCGCCTGATGTACGAAAAAGAAGAGTATCATCAAATATACGTTTGTACCACTCCCACTCACGGTTCATAGAGAAGTTTGCACGAAAATATTTTTTGAGCCAGTTTTTATGGGCTAGATTTGCTGCACTCTCAATGTCGAGATACTCAAAATATTGTCTATATCCTAAAAAGAGTTCATCACTTCCCTCACCACTCATAACAACTTTGTATCCATCATTTTTAATACGCTCAAAAAGAAGATAGAGGGGAATAGAAGCAGGGTCATTTAGTGGTTCATCAAGTGCATCAAAAACTTTTTCACTTGCATTGATAAACTCCTCTTGACCTATAATAACTTCATTGTTCGTGAGTCCTAAGAACTCTGCACTCTCTCTTGCATTGGCTCTTTCATCATACTTTGCAAACTCTCTATAGCCTAATGTATAGGTATCTAGTTTTATTCTATTTTTAAGAGCATAAGCATTTATGGTTGCACTATCTATACCCCCTGAGAGTAATGAAGCCATCGGAACATCTGCATTCAAACGCATCGAGATAGCCTCATCTAAAAATCTCTCTAGTGTGAAGATAGCCTCATCTCTATCTATGATAATATTTGGCTGAGTATTTAGTAGATCAAAATATCGCTTCACTTGCACTTTGCCATTTTTGTATCTTAAAAATTCCCCAGCTGAGAGTTTTTTTATACCGATATAAAAAGTGTGTGGCGGAGTTGGTGCTAAAAAGGAGAGATAGGAGAGAAGGGCATCGTTGTTGATCTGAGTTTGATTTAAAAAAGGTGTGAGTGCTTTTATCTCTGAAGCAAAGATAAATGATTTGCCCTCCATAAAAAAAAGAGGTTTTTTCCCAAGTCTATCACGAAATAGATAGAGAGTATCCCCATCCATAAGAGCGATAGCAAACATACCACGAAGATGTTGTACAAAATCAACCCCCCATTTTAAGTAAGATGCGATAATAACCTCACTATCACTCTGTGTTTGAAACTCAAAATCTAACTCTTTTTTTAACTCTTTGAAGTTATAGATCTCGCCATTGAAGGAGAGTAAAATATTTTTATATTGTATCGGTTGGTGAGAGCGTTGATGAGAGTCAATAATAGTTAATCTTTGATGTGCAAAAAAGAGATTTTCTCTTTGGGTGATACCACAGAAGTCTGGTCCACGGTGATTTAGTTTAGCGAGGGCTGATTTTGCTTGTTGTTCTCTGTATGGACCTACTATTCCAAATACTGCACACACTGTTTAGCCTTTTATCCTGTTCCATAACATACCGATATATTCGTGGATAGCCATTCTAGAAGCTCTTAAATTATTTATATCAGGTAGTTCAAAATAGGTTTTAATCTCCTGTTTGTAAAACATAGTAGGTGCTGGGATAGGTTGCATTTCTAAAGATCTGAAAAGTTGTATAGAACGGGGCATATGTGTTGCAGAAGTTACAAGCACAAAAGGGGTACTACTAACAATCGACTTCATAAAGTTAGCTTCTTCCTCTGTATCTTTAGTGTTTATATCTATAATAATATTTTTTTCATCGACACCTAACGTTACTGCAAACGTTTTATTTATAGATGCTCCTGCAATAGATGTTTTTCCTGCATACCCTGTAAAGACAAGTTTAGAGTTAGGAGTTTTTTGATGAATGATAATCCCTTCAGTAACTCTTTTCATACTACACTCAGCAAGTTGTGAGGAGAGAGGTTGCTCCTTATCATCATTATGTCCACACCCTAAGACATGAATATATTTTATATTATGTTGATAGTTATATTTTGGATATTGGTTCTCTAAATTTGCTATTAAAAAATTTGAAAATGGTTTATAGGAAAAAAGAAGTAATAATCCAAATCCTAAAGAGAGAAAGAGTTTTGAGTAAGTGGTTTTATTTCTATATAAAAGATAGATACCTATGGTTAGAAGAGTGAGAACCAACCCTAATGGTTCGATAAAAAAAGTTATAAATTTTTTGAGGATAAATCCTATCTCCATTAGTTTATTGCCTTTAGTTAGTTTGTGTATAATTATGCCATAAAAATTAAATAGAAAAGAAGAAAAAAAATGATAGAAAAAATTCATATTCAAAATTTTAAATCTATTTATGATTTAGAGATAGAAACAAGTAGAATTAATCTTTTTATAGGTGAAAATGGCTCGGGTAAAAGTAATT
>JAYEGK010000122.1:0-2989 GCA_034716265.1 Campylobacterota bacterium | reverse complement strand
AGTGATGGAGTCAAAAAGATGTAAAGAGTAATTTCATAGCCTGATTGAAGTGTTTCCAGATTCAAAAAGATGAGTTTTTTATGAATTTGGAAGTATGGAGAATGTTATGGAATTATTTGGGATAAAATAAGACTTTTTACTTTATGATACCACTATGTATCAGTTTTTAAAAAGGAAAGATATGAATGATTTAAATATCTTGCAAGAGTTAGAAAATGCTTCACTATTTGATTTATATAGAGTATCGGCTATTGTTGATAATGAACTTGAAAATAAGCATAGACTCCATAGAGTAAGAGATAGTTTATCTAGTGGTCAAACTATCAGTTGGTTTGACAAATCTACTCATAATATTCTTAAAGCAGAAGTTATTAAGTGTCATAAAGATTATTGTAGTGTTCAAAATATAGAGGATAAAGCAGTTTGGGATATTGAATATAGTGCTATCAATACGAACGATTTAGTGATGAGCAAAAAACAAGACAAAGAGATAAGAGATAGAAAAGGTAAATTGGAGATAGGGCATCTTATTATGTTTATAGATAGATTTAACAATAGTAAATATGGGGTTATCACAAAATTAAATCCAAAAACAGTGAGTGTTTATGTTGATGATGAAGATTGGCAAGTAAGTTATGAAGCGATAACTCTACATAAAGATATAGATGGGAATGTTATAGATAGTATACAGATATAGAGGGAAGGAGATAGAGATGGATAGTGATATATCTAAAAACAGCAAAGTATGGCAAGACCCTGACACAGGTTTTATATGGCAGGTTGAGGTCTATGCTCCTAAAAATATAGAAGATTGTTTTAGTTGGGAAGATAGCTTTAGATATGCAGAAAAACTCAATAGAGAAAATTATGGAGGGTACAGTGATTGGAGAGTTCCCTCTATAGATAAATTAAGAACAGTTATGAGTGAAAACTTTTTTAAAAATAAAAAATCTTATACAGGAAAAACATATATAAAAGAGCCTCTCTTAGCATCTATGAGCAGGAGAGTTGGAGTGATGGATGATTAGACGTATTGAAAGTTATACTTTTTAAAATGAAAAACTAAACTATTATAAACAAAGGAAAAAAATGAATAAACAAGATTTTAATAACGGACTACTAGGCTTTTTAGATGCATCCCCAACACCATTTCACGCAACAAAAAATATGAGTATGATGTTTGAAAATGCAGGGTTTACAAAGTTGGTTGAAACAGATAGATGGGAGTTAGTGGCGGGTGAAAACTATTATCTAACTCGTAATGATTCTAGTGTTATCGCCTTTACTTATCCTAAAACTGCTAAAAATTATACAATGGTTGGTGCGCATACAGATTCACCAAATCTTAAACTTAAACCAAACCCTGTGATAAAAGAGCATGGTGTTGTTAAGTTTGGAGTAGAACCCTATGGAGGTTTACTTTTAAATCCTTGGTTTGATAGAGATTTAAGCCTTGCGGGTAGAGTTTCTTATCTTAACTCTCAAAATATTATTAAAGATGCACTTATAGATGTTCAAAAACCTATCGCTATCATCCCATCTTTAGCGATTCATTTAGATGATAAGGCAAATAAAGATAAAACGATAAATAAACAGACAGATATATCTCCAATATTGACAACTAATGAAGATTTTGAGATGGAGGATTTTTTAAAGTGGCAACTCTCAAAGCAGGAGATTTTTGATATAAAAGAGTTGTATGCAGATGAACTGAGTTTTTACGATACACAAAAAGCATCTTTTGTTGGTTTAAGTGATGATTTTATAGCGAGTGCCAGAGTTGATAATCTTTTGAGTTGTTATGTTGGAATGTTAAGTATATGTAGTGTCTCTTCTGAGAAACCGATGCTTTTTATCGCAAGCGATCATGAAGAGGTTGGAAGTGAGAGTACAAGTGGAGCAGGGGGAAGCTTTTTGGAGAACACTCTTAAACGCATGTTTAGTGATTATGAAGATTATATGCAGATGATACGAAGTTCTGTTCTTATTTCAGCTGATAATGCCCATGCTATCCATCCAAATTTTCCATCAAAACATGATAAAGAACACTCACCAAAGATAAACAAAGGTGTAGTGATAAAAGTAAATGCAAATCAAAGATATGCCTCAAACTCTACAACTATTTCAAAGTTTATGAATGTAGCTTCTGCATTAGGCGAACCTTTGCAAAACTATGTAACAAGAAGCGATATGGGATGTGGCTCAACAATAGGACCGATAACAGCAACACGTTTAGGAATTGATACTTTAGATGTAGGATTACCAACATATGGAATGCACTCTATTCGTGAAGTTTGTGGGAGTGATGATGCACATTCACTTTATAAAATTTTAATTGGGTTTAGTCACTAAAGAGTACAGAGGAGTTTGTTAGATGTTAGGGACTGAGTTTGATACAGAAAATCTAAAAAAACTAAAAAGAAATGCAAAAAATACTCAAAAAGCACTTCTTTCTCTTGAAGATGTGTTACAAGATATTAAAAATAAATCAAGAGAAGATAGAGATTTTGTAATATACAGAGATAGTGCTATAAAAAGATTTGAATACACGATAGAGGTATCAAGAAAGTTGATGGCTTACTATATTGAGTATGTGGATAAAAAGATAAATGGGCAGAAATTAGTTTTAAAAAAAGCATTTGAATTTGACCTTATTGAAGATAAAATTTGGTTTACTATGGTAGATGATAGAAATTTAGTAACTCATGAGTATAGCGAAGCAATAGCCGTTACTTTACTCGAAGATATATTTGTATATGCAAAAAAATTACGAGTGTTTTATGAGACTATAGATAAATTGATAGAGAATTTATGAATTATAATATCCCAAAAGATGTAGTAAAAGAGTTAAAGGATTTTTTTATTCAGTATAGTTTTATAGATAAAGTCGTTATCTTTGGTTCTCGTGCTAGAGCTGAGTGTAAAGAAAAAAGTGATATAGATATCTGTATTTACTCTTTAGAGATGAGTAATGCAGAGTTTAGGGATT
>JAYEGK010000121.1:0-3042 GCA_034716265.1 Campylobacterota bacterium | reverse complement strand
CTGAGTTTAGGGGCTCAAAAAGGGATACTCTTTAAAGAGGCTGGTCATCTTGAAACGATGGCAAATGTAGACACTTTAGTTTTAGATAAAACGGGAACTATTACTATTGGAAAGCCAGAGGTGATTGAGGTAACAGAGATAAAAGAGTTTGATATAAATCTTCTCTATTCAGTTTTAAAATCATCTAAGCATCCTGTTGCATTAGGGGTTCTAAATTTTATAAAATCAGATGATATAAAAGAAAATATTTTAGATGAATATAATCAGATAGCATCCTCGGGAATAGTTGCAAAATATCAAGATAAAACTCTTTTTGGTGGAAACTTAAAGCTGATGAGAGAGAATGGTATCGAGATAGAGTATGAGAGTGATAATACTCTTTTCTATTATGCGATAGATGATGAAGTAGTAGCTATCTATGAGTTGAGGGATAAAATAAAAGAGAATGCTAAAGAGTTGGTATCTAATCTTCAAAAGAGAGGTATAAAAACTATAATGCTTACTGGAGATAATGATAAAACAGCTCAAAAAGTAGCTGTTGAGGTTGGTATAAAAGAGTATATCTCAGAGCAAACACCAAAAGATAAGTCAGAGTTTATAGAGCAACTTCATCATGATAAAAAAGTGGTAGTAATGGTTGGTGATGGTGTCAATGATATACTAGCCCTTGCCCAATCTGATATAGGTATAGTGATGGGAAGTGGTAGTGATATAGCGGTAGATGTAGGAGATGTAGTTCTTTTAAATGATACTCTTAACTCTTTAGAGGATGCTTTTAAGATTTCTGCTACAACCTATGGATTGATAAAGCAAAATCTTGGTATATCTTTAGTTTATAACTCTATCACAGTACCTTTAGCTATTGCAGGGTATGTTATACCTCTTGTCGCAGCTATCTCTATGAGTGTAAGTTCATTACTTGTTGTTGGAAACTCTATGAGAATTAGATATAAGTGGAATAAAGGATAAATTATGGATAGTTGGGTAATTGTTATGATGCTAAGTGCATCACTTTTTTTAGGTGCATTGGCTCTTTTTGCTGTTCTTTGGGCTATTAAAAATGGTCAGTTTGATGATGAGGAGAAGTTTTTGAATGCTGCTAAGTTTGATGGTGTCGAGGAGTTAAATGATGCTGTAAACTTAGAGAAGAAAAAAGAGGAGTTGAAAAAAAGTTATCGACCTGAATAAAATAGATACCGTGTATAAAACACGGAATCTATAACAGTTTATAGACTATTTACCTATAGTTTGAGAAAATGTATCTAAATCGGCATTTGAATATCTACCAACTTGACCTTTCATAAGACCTTTCATTGGACCACCATAAGAACCATCTTTGTAACCCTTAAGTGCAGTAGCAATTTGAGCATGAGTCATATCTGCAACAACTTTAGATTTACCAAGAGCTTTTTTCTCCCAGTTTTTACCATGACAACCAAGACAAGCATTACCATTTACTGCTGCCATTGAAACTGTTGCTAGTGCTAAAGTAGCTATTACGATTTTTTTCATATTTTTTCCTTTGAGTTAAAAATTCTGCAAACATTATATAGATTTGAATCTTAAATACTTGTTAATGATTTTCAAGGTACCATACGCTTAATATTATAAATCTATGTTATGGATGTAAAGATGATACACACAAAAGATAAAGTAGCACCAAAGATACTCGTTATTGGTGATCTTATTATTGATCACTACTTATGGGGAAGTTGTCAAAGAATATCTCCTGAAGCACCTGTTCAGATAGTTGATGTTGCAAAAGAGACGGCAGTTTTAGGTGGGGCTGGAAATGTAGCGCATAATCTTAAAACATTAGGTGCTAATGTAACTGTTTGTAGTGTTATTGGAGATGATGAGAGTGCAAAAGAGCTTCTTAATCTTTTTAAAGAGATAGATATCGATACTCAAAATATTTTATTACAAGAGGGTAGAAAGACATCTAAAAAAAGCAGAATTATCGCTGTTGGACAGCAGATTGTACGTTATGATAAGGAGAGTAAAGAGGATATTTCAGAGCGTTGTGTCAAAGATATTTTAAAACGTTTATCCTCCTCTTTAGCTGAGTATGATACTATCGTTTTATCTGATTATGCTAAGGGTATTTTAACATTTGAACTATGCCAAGAGATTATTAAAAGAGCTAAGAGATTAAACATCAAAGTTTTAGTTGATCCAAAGGGAGTAGAGTTTCAAAAGTATAAAGGGGCTTATCTTCTAACACCAAACAAAAAAGAAGCGATAATCGCTACCAATATAGAGATAAAAGATGATATCTCTTTAGAAAAAGCTCTTTTAGCACTGAAAAGAGAGTGTGATTTAGAGGTTTCTATAATCACTCTTTCTGAAGATGGGATAGCCACTTATGATACAAAACTTGAAAAGTTTCCAACAGTTGCGAAGGAGATTTTTGATATTACAGGGGCAGGGGATACAGTTATAGCTTCTATCGCTTATGCTTTAAGTTTAGGAAAAACAACTCAAGAGATAGCTGAGTTTTCAAATCTTGCTGCTGGTGTTGTTGTTGGTAAGGTGGGTTCGGCGACCGTTTCTATTGCTGAGATAGAGGAGTATAAAGCAACACTTCATAAAAGCAGTTCTGATGCACATATAAAAAGTTTTCAAGAGATAGAGAAGTTAGTAAAACATTATCGTTCAAATGATAAAAAAATTGTTTTTACAAATGGATGTTTTGATATTTTACATGTTGGGCATGTTAAATATCTTCAAATTGCTAAAAGTTTTGGTGATATATTGATAGTTGGATTAAATTCGGATGAATCAGTAACTCGTTTAAAAGGTCCAACTCGACCTATAAATATAGCAGAGGATAGAGCTTATCTTTTAGCAGCTTTAGAAGCTGTTGATTTTGTAGTTCCTTTTAGTGAAGATACACCCTATAATCTGATAAAGATGATAGCACCCGATATTTTAGTAAAGGGTGGTGATTATAAAGGTAAAAAGGTTGTTGGGAGTGAATTTTCAGGGGAGTTGAAGCTGGTTGATTTTGTAGATGGAAAGAGTACAACAAAAACGATAGAA
>JAYEGK010000120.1:0-3057 GCA_034716265.1 Campylobacterota bacterium | reverse complement strand
TTTCATATTTTCATACCCTTTAAAGGAACCAGAACACTCTCTCTATTTGACCAATCTATGTGAGGGATAGTAAGCTTATCAGTTTTAACAACTCTATTGTCAAAAAATATAATATCCAAATCTAATGTCCTTGGTGCATTTGCAAAACTTCTTTTTCTTCCAAACTGCTTTTCTAGTCTCAGTAAATAGTTTAAAAAAGTATGTGGTTGCATATCTGTTTTTAAAATAACTATTGAATTGAAAAAATCATCTTGAGGTTTATAACCAAATGGAGGATTTTTTAAAATCAACGATGTTTGTAACAGTTTTACTCTTTTATCTCTCTCTAATATAACAAAAAGATGCTCAAATCTTCGCTTGAGATCTCCTATGTTACCACCTACTCCAACCGTTACCTTATAACGTTTAGAGTTTTTAATAGAGCTGTATGGAAAACGCTTACTTTTAAAAATACTCAGATTATTATTAAGTTTACGTTTTAGATACATCTAAATCTATGCTTGTTGTACTTTAGCAGCTAATTGTGCTTCATGAGCTGCTTTTAACTCATTCATAATCTGTAAAATACCCATCATCGCTAAATGGTAACCAAAAGCACCAAATCCAACAATAGAGGAAGCACATACAGGTGCAATTAGATTTGCTTTTCTAAACTCCTCACGACGATGAATGTTACTAATATGAACTTCAATAGTAGGAAGACTAACAGCAGAGATAGCATCACGAATAGCAATAGATGTATGAGTGTAAGCAGCAGGATTGATAATTATTCCATTAGCATCACCATAACACTCTTGAACTTTATCAACAATCTCACCCTCAAGGTTACTTTGAAAAAACTCAATTTCTACACCATTTTGATCTGCAAACTCTTTCATCTGAGCATGAATCTGCTCTAATTTCATTGGACCATAGATATTTTGCTCTCTTATACCAAGCATATTTAAATTTGGACCCTGTATAACTACTATTTTCATTATTAAAACCTTTTTTATTTTTTCATAAAATTTAAAGGCTTATCTTATCTAAATTTATATTAAAAATGTATTGAAGAAGATTGAGAAAAATTATTTTTTAAAATAGTAACAATACTCTAAATTTCCCTCTTTTCCTGTAAGTTGAGATGGTGATTTTAAAACTAATTCCCATCCTCTTTTATCACAACTCTCCTCAAAATGTTTCATTGCACCTTCGATAGCTTTCTTATTAAGAACTACACCATGATTATCTCTTTTGACCTCTCTTCCTACTTCAAACTGAGGTTTAAATAGAAGAATAATATCTCTAGTTGACAATCTTTCCACATCATCAACTATATTTAAAAGTGATATAAATGAAACATCGCTCACCACTATCTCAAAACTTTTATCACTATGAAATTTTCGAATATCACAACTTTCATAGGAAAAAACCCTAGAATCATCTTTTAGAGTTTTATGGAGTTGATCACGTCCGACATCAACAGCACTCACCTCCTTCACACCATTTTCTAAAAGAACTTGAGTAAAACCTCCTGTTGAGGAACCTATATCTAAAGCTATCTTATCTTTAATATTGAGTTGTAACTCCTCTAAAAAATACGCTAATTTATATGCTGAACGAGATACATACTCTTTATAATCACTAACGAGAACCCTATCATCTTCAGTTACCTTAAAAGAACTTTTTAAAATAATACTCTCATTAACACTCACTAAGGAGTTTTTTATAATTGATTGTGCTTTGTTTCTACTGCCTACTATATTTTTTTCTACTAAATAGTTATCTAACCTCATCTTAAAACTCCTTAAAATAGCTGTTTTACTCTATGTCCATCATGAAAATTATAAAGATTGACCTTACGTTTCTTATCAAAAGAGTATATAAAAGAAAATCCTATAGATATATCTTTAAATGTATGCATCTTCTCATATGATAATGCACCTATAACATCCAACTGTTTTGTTAATCGATATGATGAGCCAAGAGTGAGATTATAGGTAAATCCACTCTCTCTATAACCATCAACACTACCATATAAACCTGCACTATTAGCATCTGAAACTGGATATTGAGTTACCTCGTCAACTTTAAACTGCTCATAACCAACGGAGGCTTTTAGCTTCCAAGAGGCTTCATCATTGATAATATTTGCTATATCTACAACGAAACTCCCTAACATAAACTCTTGAGGACTAAAATAACCCCCATGACCATAGGTAAAAAAATCACTATTAAAATTATATTCATCATATACAGCTATAAAACTATAATCTATATACGTAAAGCTTTCACTATTTGGACTATAACTCATAATAGCTACCGCTTTTAACTCCTCATTTTGTTTCACATGATGACCCTCTATTGAGGGGTAGGAAGCTAAAGATAAACTGTATGAAAAAATGGAACTATAGCTCAAGTCAAACTCTAAACCACTTCTAAAAATCCGACCCCATTTAATATCTCTCCCTTTAGCTTCTAACGATTCACCAACAGAAGAGAGCATCGAATCATCATCTCTTTTTCGTACAAGTTTTAAATTTAAGTTAAATTTTTCATATCCTGTATGTAAAGAGATACTACCCATAATTTTAGGAACAATATCTGTTCCTAATGGAGTAGAACCTATCTCCAAATCTATATATTTTGATTTAAATCCTATATTTCCAAGAAAAGTTGTATTTGTAGATGATTTAGTTTTATTGTAAGTTGAACCTAAGCCATAAGTTAATGTGTTAGACTCATCATTACCTTTAAACTCATCATATAGATGCAAGATATCAGCATCTATATAAAAATGTCCCCATTTTTCATCATATAGATCGAAATCGACAGGGACGTAGTATTGAGTAAAGCTATGACGACCATTCTCTATACTTCTTTTAGAGTAATGAATCCCAGATGCGATCATATCTACTCTATTTTTATTAAACTTATAACTCTCTTTAATCTTTATATCTAATAGCTCTCTCTCCTCTTCATCAGTAATATTTATAGTGATTTTTTTTGCTTCCTCTAGGGCATCCATACTGATATAGAACTCTGCATGTTCCCTCTCTTTAGATTCAAAGCTGTTAT
>JAYEGK010000119.1:0-14844 GCA_034716265.1 Campylobacterota bacterium | reverse complement strand
ATCAACGATAACGCCATCCATCTCATCTTCATCCCAATACGTGTAACCATCATCATCCGCTTCGTTTTGAGCTATATTTGCAAAGAAATCTTCATCACTCTCTTGTTCTGGTTCTATAACTTGAATCTCTTCTTCGCTCTCCTCTTTAACGATGTCGCTATCTGGAATTTTATCGCCAATCCACTCTAAAAGTTCAACAGTATTTCTGTTGTGCGCAACGGAGATACCAAATATAGCGTCAGTTCCAAACTCATAGTAGTCCCAAAGTTTCTCTTTCATCTTGTCATTATCTATTTTATTTACAACAAGAGCCATATCTTTACCCATAGCTTGAAGTTCATAAAACAGTTTTTTATCTTCCTCTTCTGGCAGACCTTTTCCATCAACCATATAGAGAATTATGTCCGCTTTATAGGCGGCTTTTAAAGACATCTCTTTAATCTTGTCAAAAAGTTCACACCCTTTGTCGAGTCCACCAGTATCAAGAAGTTGTACCTCTTTGTTCATAATAACAGTTGTACGGCGTTTAACATCCCTAGTTGTTCCTGCAATATCTGCAGTAATAGCATCCCGCTTTTTTACTAAACGATTAAAAAGAGAACTTTTCCCTACATTTGGGCGACCAATTATGGCGATTTTTTTCATGAGAGTACCTATGTATATGAAGTTTTAAATAAAAATGTATGATATTTTAATTGCGGAATTATATCTAAATAAGTAGAAGAAATTTCTGTTTAAAAATTTGGAAAAAAATTCTCTCAAAAGAGAGAATTTTTAATCGGTAACCATCCAAACATAATATATACCCGTTTGAGGATCTCTCCAGGAATCTTTTACATGAGAACTAACAGTTGTTTTTGATACAATTTTTGAATCAACTTTACTACTAGAGTTACTAAAAGCACCATTTTCCTGTTGTTTATCAGTAACAGTAGCATCAACTTCAGCTAACTTATCTAATGCTAGCTGTGTTCTTGCACGATTTTGTGCGCTCTCTTCTTGTGCAGCGATCCCATTCATATGGGGACCACACATACCAACAGCACCACCTTCATTATTGTAAATCCAAGATGGTTTTGTATTTACAGCTGGTCTAGGTTTGTTATTTATACATCCACTAAAAAACAGACCTATTACAATGATTGAACTAAATAATACTCTCATTAGTTACTTGGGAACTCTTTATCTAAAGAATCTAAAGCTTGTTTAGATTGAAACTGTTGCCATAAAGCTTGCTCATTACCCATACTAGTTTTCATAGTATCTTTAACCTCTTTATTCACAACATTATCAGGAACAGCAACTAAAACATAAAGTTTACCATCTTTACTTCTAAATGATTTTACTTTTTTAGAACCAGAAAGATCTAATTTTGCAGTCTGTTTTGTCACAGCTGTTGTTACAGCATCTATAGTTTCAGCATCACCACTACCAGTTGCACGCATAAAATCTTCCATCTTAGCTTTTACTTGTGTTTTTACTTGGTAAGCAAGTTTTGCACGTGCTCTTGTCATCGCTTGATTCTCTTTCATTGATGCATTTTTAGATGTACCGATACCAACAGCAGCATAAGAAGCACCTTCAATTGATGAGTCACATACCCATTGAGGTGCTAAAACACCTGCATCATCTCTACATCTCTCATCTAAAGTCTCTTCTGGTGCTGGTGCTGCTCCACAACCTGCAAATGTTGCAGCCATAATACCCACTAATGCGATTGATGAAATTGTTTTTGTCATCTTATATCCTTTTTTGTTTATTAAAGTATTATACATATTTATATCTTAGAATTAGCTCTATTTTGATAAACACGATTTATCAAATAACATAATTTTAAACCATAAATAAATATCACCCAGGAGAGATATATCCATAAAAAAAGAAAAAGTAAAATGGAAAATGAACCATAAATAGTTGTATATGACTGATTTAAAAATATATAATAGATAAAACTATCTTTTGCCATACTAAAGATAATTGAAATAATGAAAGAGCTAATAAATGCTGCTTTGAAATATACCTTTATATTTGCAGATAGTTTAAATAAAATGAAAAAGAGTATCCATATGATTAGATAGGGAATGAGTGGAAGTATATCTATACTCGAAGTTAAACTATTTGATGCTATCAATGTTGCAATATAACCTGTGATATAAAAAGCTGTACCTAAAGAGAGAGGTGTTATAAGAAGCATCAAAAAATAGATACCAACACTCTCTAAAAAATTTCTCTTTGGAGCATGAAAAGCTCTATTGGCAATAAATTCATAGTTTTTAAAAAAAAGTAGTGATGAGATAAATAACATTATAATACTCATACCGCTCATCTCTAATGAATTTTGTAAAAAAGTATTGATATACTCCATCACTATCTCAGAGTTTATAGGTAAAAGATTTGTAAAAATAAAATCTTGAATCTGAAGATATATCTCTGAAAATGAGTGGAGTGATGTAAATATTGTCGTCATAATTAATAGTAGTGGTATAAATGAAAATATAGTATAAAAAGAGAGAGAAGCAGCAAAGAGTGTCAACTCTTTGTCTGTGAATGTTGAAACAACAAATTTTAAATGAATAAAAACTTTAAGTAGTTTTCTTTTACTTACAGTAATAATTATTTACACTCTGAGTTACTTAGTTCTTTTGTAATATACTCAACCCTATTATCCCTTATTGTAGCAACCTGTATACATTTAGCTCTTGAATTTGGTAATATAACAACATTGTCAAGTTTATTATTAAGATAAACTCTCACCTTTCCTTTAGAGTTGATATCTCCATCACTACTAAACTTATGTACAATCACTTTATATGTATCATTTTTATTTAATCTATCTACTGTAATCGTCTCAGGACCAAATCCTTTTCTTGCATCTCTATCTAATTTTGCAGTATTAGCTATATCTCTTGTTTTTCTATAACTTATATGATAACTGTTACTCTTTAAATGAAGATCTAAATCTTTTGGTTTAGTATCCCAGCTTAACACAAATCTAGCACTATTTATCGGTAAAGATTTACTCATTAAAAAGAGATTATTCCAGTATGACCCAGCAAAAACCATCACTTTTTCATTTGATGTGATATAACCAGATTTTTTAAATTGAAGAGGTACACCATTTTTATCCATATCTTCTGGAGGATTTGGAACTTTAATCTGTCCATAAACATCTGATTTTAACTTAAATGGACCGACTGTTACCGTTGCATTTGAGATAGGTTCACACGTTACACTATCTTTTACAGAAAAAACTGTTTCATCCCAAGAATCTTGAGCAATATCTGCTACCTCATTCGTTGTCCAACAGGAATTAGCATAACTACCTACAACTATTAATGATATTAATATAATTTTTTCTATCATCTCTATTACCTTCTATTTTAAACCCATTTTTGCAGGATTAAGTATATTATTTGGATCAAATGCCATCTTAATAGATCTAAAAAGATTCATCTCCTCATCTGTAAATGCCATACCCATATAGGGAGCTTTAGCAAGACCTATACCATGTTCACCACTCAATGTTCCACCTAAATCAACAGTAGCTTGAAAAACCTCTTCTATAGCCTGATAAGCTATTTTAACTTGCTCTGGATCCTTACCATCTACCATAACATTTGTATGAACATTACCATCTCCAGTGTGCCCAAAACATGGAATATTTATCTGATATTTATCAGCAATAGCATAGAATTTTTCTAAGAGTTCTGGTAATACTGCACGTGGAACAGTTACATCTTCATTAAGTTTTTTACTTCCATATACGCTCAGAGCAGGAGAAGCATTACGACGTGCAAACCATATATCTGCTGCCTCTTTTTCATCTTTTGCTCTTTTAAACTCACTACAACCATTCTCTTTAAACACTTTTTCTATCTGAGCAAGTTGAAAATCTAAATCATCCTCCAAGTTTCCATCAACATCTGTTACAAGTAAAGCACCTGCTTCTGTTGGTAAACCTTTGTTAAAAGTCTGCTCAACGGCTCTAATAGTTAAATTATCTAAAAACTCCATGGCAACAGGTGTTATTCCACTTGCCATCGTTTTATAAACCGCTTCCATCGCGTCATGAACAGTTGGAAAAATTCCCATCGCTGTTTTTGTAAGTTTTGGTTTTGGAATTAAACGTAAAGTAATCTCACTCAATACTGCCAATGTTCCCTCAGAAGCTATTAAAATACCACTAATATTATACCCTGCAACATCTTTAATAGTTTTTTTACCCGCTTTAATAACATCACCATTTGGTAAAACTGCACGAGTAGCCATCACATAATCTTTTGTTATTCCATACTTTGCAGCTCTCATACCACCAGCATTTTCACTTACATTTCCACCTAATGTTGAATACTCTTGACTTGCTGGATCTGGCGGATAAAAAAGAGCTACCTCCTCTACTGCACGTTGTAAATCCATATTTATAACACCTGGCTGCACTACGGCTACCATATTTTTCATATCAATCTCTAAGATTTTATTCATATGTTTTTCCATAGCTAAAACGATACCACCACTACTAGGCAATGCTCCACCTGTAAATCCACTTCCTGCACCACGAGGAACAATAACTATTTTATGCTCATTACAATATTTTAAAATCTCACTAATATCATTCTCATCTCTTGGAAATATAACTGCATCAGGTTCAAAGTGCTCACGTGTAGCATCATATGAATATGCGATAAGGTGTGCTTTATCACTATAAATATTTTCATCACCTACAATCTTTTTAAAATGAGTTATATGTTTAAAATCTATCATTTTTACTCCTTAATCTCAAATTTCTCTAATAAAAATCCTACCTCTTTATCAGACTCTTTTATATTTTCATAAAGTTTTTTATTATAACTATTATACTCTGTTAATAGTTGATAATAATAGAGTTCATAATCTTTCATTTTATCACTCCCCTCACCCCACCAATCAGCTTCTATCTCTTTAACTCTGGAATAAAAAGGATGTATAACTTTCTCTTGAATTAAAGGTGTTTCGCTAATATTTAAAATTGTAAAGCTTTGAGCATCTAGTGTATATAATTTTTGTTCTAAATAGATAAATATCAAACCTATTGATGTACTTTTAACCATAAAGTCAAAATCCTCTTTAAGTGGTGTTGGATGACCATTTAAAGAGAGCATCGCTGTAAAAATATCGGGATGTAACCACTGAACTTTTACACTTTTACTAATACGATAATATATATTTTCACTTGGTGCAATCAATAAAGCTCTATCGTAAGAAAATCCTAAAACAGCAATATCTCCAACTTTTGCACTCCATTTTCCTGATGGTAAAGCACTATTTTGAAGTTTTCTATATTCACCCATTTTCAAACTAGCTATCTTGTTCTCTTTATCAAAACTAGAAACAGTTATAGTATTTAAAATAGTTGTATGATTATCTGAAATTTTTTGAACAATAAACCCACTCATACCGATATCTGCTTTAGAAATCTCTATTTTTGCTGTTAAACTATTATTATCAAGAGTTATTATTGGTGCTTTAATCACTCCTGCCATAAGCTGTATCGTTAAAATTAAAAATATAAATATTTTTTTCATTAATCTCTTCTTGTATAGAATTTAAGTAGATGGGATTATATCAAACAAACCTCATACTAAGCCAATTTTTGATAGAGTTTGTAAATTTATTATTTTAGGAACTACTCTTTATGCTTCGTCTTTTCATATTACTCACTTTGTGGATCTCTCTTTTTAGTGCAGAGGTTGAACAACATCGTTGGAAAAATGGTGAAATGTTTCTATCATTTTTAGAAAAAAATAATCTTCCGTTACGAGATCTTTACTATAACTTGGATAGAGATGACCAAATCTTGACAACAGAGATGCATACAGGTATACACTACCAAATCTTAAGAGATGATGATGGTAAAATCGCTCAAATACTACTCCCTCTCAATAGTGATTTACAGATACATATCTATAAAAATAAAGATAGTTATAATTTTGAAGTAATTCCTATTGTTTTAAAAAAGAAAATAGAAGCTTTAACACTCACAATTACAAGCTCTCCAAACTACAATATTTTAAAAGAAACAGGTTCAAATAAACTTGCTAAAATATTTATATCCGCCTTTAGAAACTCTCTAAATTTCAAAAACAATATCCGTAAGGGTGATAAATTGGTGATGATTTATCAGCAACTTTACCGTCTTGGAAACAGATTTTCTATGCCAACTTTACAAACAGCGATGATAGAGATGCGAGGTAAAAAACATTTTATTTATCTTAATAAAGATGATAGATATTATGATCATAATGGTCATAGAGCGAGAGGTTTTTTACTCAATGCACCTGTGAAGGGAGCAAGAATATCCTCCTACTTTACAAAAAGAAGATTTCACCCTATTCTTAAAAGATGGAAAGCCCATTTAGGTGTTGATTTTGCAGTAAGACGTGGAACACCTATCGCTGCTTCTGGAAGTGGAAAAGTAACTTTTGCAGGAAGAAATGGAGCCTATGGTAACTTAGTCAAACTTCGCCATAGTGATGGTTATGAAACAAGATATGCCCATATGAAATCTTTTCGTAACGGAATAAGACGAGGAAGCTATGTCAAAAAAGGTCAAGTGATAGGATATGTAGGTTCTACTGGTCGTTCCACTGGTCCTCATCTTCATTTTGAACTTAGAAAAAATGGCAATGCAATAGACCCACTCAAAGTAGTAAGAGTCTCGACAAAAAAACTAAAAGGTAAAGAGAAAAAACAGTTCTTTGAGTTAAGAGACCAATACAACGAAGATATAGATCATCATCTTTTTAATGAAACAAAATTTAAAAAATTTAAAAAAATAGAGAGAAAATGTTATTTCCTAAACCTAAAATAGATTCCATTGAGAGCCTTGAGAATCCTAATTTCATCAAGCCTATGAAAATAAACTATACACTCAAAAACAAACAAAGAGTTTGGGAAGCGGTAGAGTCTCATGATAGTGTTTCAATACTTATCTACCATACACAACTCAAATCATTTATATTAGTCAAACAGCTAAGAGTAACCGTACTCAACAGAAATAAAAGAGATGGAATGATGTATGAACTTTGTGCAGGTATTGTAGATAAAGATACAACTCTTGCTCAGATTGCTAAAGAGGAGGTTCTTGAAGAGTGTGGTTATGATATTCCCTTAAACTCTTTAGAGAAGATTACATCTGTCTACTCCGCTGTTGGTATCTCTGGTTCTGAGCAAACACTTTACTTTACCACTGTTGATGATAGTATGAAAATAGATGATGGTGGGGGATTAGAGGAGGAGGATATAGAGGTTATCTATATAAAACTTCAAGATGCCAAAGAGTTCATGCTCAATGAAAAGTATCAAAAAACTACTGGACTTATGATGGCTTTTTATTGGTTTTTTGACAATAAACTCTAAGCAAAATCGATAGGATCCATATCTATCTCTGCCAAAGGAACTTTTGAGAGCTTTATAGCTTTTATCAGATCTGTACTCCTATCTGAGCGTAATAAAATCTCAAATCTATACTTATTTGCTACTCTCTCTATAGCACACTTTCCAAAACCAACTATCTCAATATTTTGAATATTTCGCAGTTTTTCCTCCATCTCTCTCATAGACTCTTGTGCTTTAGCTCCATTTTTATGAGAAAAAAGAATACGGCATAATTTTTTATAGGGTGGATATAACTCTTGACGAAAAAGTTTCTCCTCCTCTAAGAAATCCTCATATCTCTCTATATAGTAACTAAAGAACTCCTCATTAAAACTCTGTACTAAAACTATGGCATCTTTAGAGCGTCCACTCCGTCCTGATACTTGAATAAGAGCTGAAAGAGCTTTTTCGCGAGAGCGATAATCACTCATATTTAGCATATTATCCATTCCCATTACAACTGCTAATGTAACACCATGATAATCATGTCCCTTACTTAACATCTGTGTTCCAACTAAGATATCTGTTTCATTATTATTAAAACGTTTCAATGCTTTTTTTAGCTTCGCAGATGTTGTGATGATATCTCTATCAAACTGTTCCACTTTAGCATCACTCAACTCTTGGGCTATATTTTTAACAGCCTCAGCAGTTCCTAAACGCGTACTTGTAAGATTTGGACTTGCACATTTAGCACATGCTTGAGGTATCGCTTGAGTATAGTTACAGTAGTGACATTTTAATGCCCGACTCTTTTGATGGATACTCATCCCTATACTACAAAAAACACACTCAACAGTATGCCCACAGTCTCCACATATCAGATATTTAAAATTTGCTCTGGTTGGAACAAAAACTATCGCTTGCTCCTTTTTTTTAATAGTCTCTTTTAATTTTTCTAAAATTAAAGATGATAAACTCTCAATAGATTTTTCATATATAAAAGTTTTATTGGAGGGAATATATCCACCCTTCAACCTTGTATGTGGAAACTTTACATAACTACTTAACGAAGGTGTTGCACTTCCCAAAACAACTGGTATATCATAAAGTTTTCCCATATAGATCGCTATATCACGTGCATTGTAACGAGGTCTTGAAGATGCTTTATAACTATCATCATGCTCCTCATCTACAACTATAAGTGCTAAATCCTCTATCGGTAAGAAAAGTGCTGAACGAGGACCTGCTACTATTTTAGCTTCGCCACTATAGATTTTTTCCATAGCCTTTCTCTTTTGTAAAGGTGTAAGTTTTGAGTGCCACATAACAACACTCTCTTTAAAGTGTTGCTCCAAACGTATACCCATCTGAGGTGTTAAAGATATCTCAGGCATTAAAAATATCGCCCTCTTCTCTTGCTCTATAATGGACTCAAAATATTTCATATATATCTCTGTTTTACCACTCCCTGTATCTCCAAAAAGAAGAGAAACTTTATGCTTTTTTAAAAACTCTAATGCACTATTTTGTTTTTTTGAAAGTTCTATTTTCGTAGATATTTTATAACTATAAGAGCTATTATTAAGATTGTAAGGAATCATCAATCCTAATGCATCACCTAAGGAAGAGAAGTAATATATAGATATAAATCGAGCGAGTTCCAGCTGATTTTTTGAGTAATAAAAATCTGTTTGCTCCAAAATATCATTTGTTTTAAAATCGGGCTTTTTCGTTGAGGAGAAAACAACACCTTGAAGAGTTCTATTTCTAAACTCTACAGTTACTTGTATGCCATTATTAAGAATATTTTTGGAATGGTAGGTAAAAGGCTCAAGAGGTGAGCCTAAAAGAGAGATAAGATAGTAGTTCAATTAAAAACTATTAATCCACTAACTTTCGACAATTTTTTTCTTCATCTGAAGAACCATCCCCTCTATCACACTCAAACCTACCTGTTGTTTTATCATACTTAAACTCTATAGAGAGAGAATTTGTATGAAACTGATAGGTTGCATCATCATCTTTAGACCATTTACCATCACTACTTCCAGCAGCTATACCATATGTTAAAAGAGCACGACTATTATCACTATCACCTGTAAAAAGTATAGCATCGTCGGAACTTAATTTCTCTATAAAACTGTTGTTTCCTTTGATAAGTTGACTCTGTCTTTCAGTTAAGATAGCTGAACGGATTGTAGCTACATCTGTTTTACCCTTAGAGATATCAGCATTGTCTTTAGCACTTCCCATCCTTGGAACAGCAACAGCTGCTAAAATCCCTAAAATAACAATAACAAAAACAAGTTCAATCATAGTAAAAGCTTTTTTCATCTTAAATCCTTTAATATAATTAAAATCTATTTTTTCAATATATCTATTCTCATAAAAAAATGAGAATAGATTAAAAAATTATTAAATTTTAGACTTTAATAACCATATCTCTTTAGCATCATGATAAACATCACATATCGCTGCTGTATTTGCATCACCATCGGCACATGTAATATGGTACTTATTACTATTTTCATCTGTGTATGTTCCCATTATTTTAGTAGGTGCTGTACCATCTGCAAAAGCATAACCAGCAGCTTCTAAATGGTCTGCATCAACAGTAATAGTAACATCATTTGGTGATTCTAATGATGCTTCAATTTCAGCATCGTAATCAGCAACAGATCCATTTTTACCATCAAGTAATGATTGACTCCAGATTGTAGGCATAACTGTTCTTGTTAATGAACCAGCATAACTTGTTACTTTAGAAACTTTCGCTTGTGTTGAAATTCCCATCATCTTTGGCACAGCCACCGCAGATAAAATACCTAAAATAACGATAACGAAGATCAATTCGATCATTGTAAAACCTGTTCTTCTCATAAAGAACTCCTTAAAATAAATATAATTTGGATTACTCTAGTAACCTTAATGATAATAGTATATAATATAGGATTAGATGTTGCTGAAATATAATTAAACTAAAAAAGAGTATTTTGGAACTATTATTGCTTATATAAATAAGTAAATGTAAGGAGCTATTATGAGTATTGAAATTTCACGTGCGCATGGTCTTATAGCGGATGCTTTAGACTATAGAGCTAACCGTCAAGATATGATTGCATCTAATATCGCAAATGCTGATACACCCCATTATAAACCTAGAGATATACGATTTGAAGATGCTTTGATAGCTAAAAAAGCCGACATCATGAATGATAACTCCAATAAACTCGCTCTTGCACAAACAGATTCATCACATATACCGCTACAAAACGAGAAATCTTCTTATAAACCAACTCTTTTTTTTAGAGATGGGCATATGGCTAGAAATGATGGTAACAGTGTCGATATCGATGTAGAAACAACAGAGATGAGTAAAAACTCTGTTATGTTTAATGCTCTCATTCAAGCTAATAAAAAAGATAGTATGATTTTTAAAAGTGTGATTGAAGCTTCACAAAAAACTCAGTAATCTGAGAAGAGGATAATAAAATGAGTAATTTTCTTAACAGTTTTGATATAAGTGGTTATGGTCTCTCTGCACAACGTGTTCGTGTTAATACAATATCAAGTAATATTGCAAATGCACAAACAACAAGAACTGAAGAGGGTGGTCCATATAGACGAAAACAGGTAGTTTTTAAAGCGGTAGATTTTAATACACAATTTAATCAAGCACTCAATAATACAACTAACAGTGCAAAATTTGAAGACCCACTCAATGAGGGTAACTTTGGTAAAACTGTAAATCCAGCAATTATGAGTGTATTGGTTGATAAAATATCACGTGATGACTCTACTCCAAAAATGAAATTTGAACCAAGCCATCCAGATGCAGATGCTAATGGCTATGTTGCATACCCAAATATAAACCCTGTTATAGAGATGGCTGATTTGGTTGAAGCAACTCGCTCTTACCAAGCAAATGTCTCTGCATTTCAAAGCTCAAAAGATATGGCTAATAGTGCAATATCTCTATTACAATAAAGTTAGGATAAATAATGATTAATGTTAATAATATATCAACTCCCTCTACAGCGGAACTTTTAGAACAGAAAAATACTCTTCCAAACTCCAACGGTGGTGCATTTGCACAGCAACTTAAATCTGCTATCAATAGTGTAAATGAGAATCAAGTAGGAAGTGAAAATGCGATAGCAAATATGGCAACAGGTCAAGTAAAGGACCTCCATCAAGCTGCTCTTGCTATTAGTAAAGCCGAAACAAGTATGAAACTGATGCTTGAGATACGAAATAAAGCATTAAGTGCCTATAAAGAGTTAGGAAGAACTCAACTATAATTTGATGAAGGATCAAAACCAAGATACAACTGATACACAAGAGAATAAAAAACGAAAAATATTTTTTTTATATATTTTTATCAGTAATCTTTTTATTCTTTTCTTACTAGCTATCTTAACTATAATCTCTAAAGAGCATAAAATACCTTCAAAGTATGCAACAGATAATTTTATAGCATATAGAGGTGAAATTATTAGTGCTGACAATTTTCACTTAGCAAGAACCAAAAAACTTTACAAAGCTATTGTAAATACACGATATATAGATACTGATAAAAAGGAACTTTTTATTGAACTTTTTAGTATCTACTCTGGAATAGATGCCAATATTATAAGAGATAAACTTTCAAAGAAAAAAGGTATCGTTATTCTTAGCTATGCTATAACAGAAAAAACAGCAAAGTATCTACAAAAATTATCCTATGAACTTCGAAGATTTAAAGTTTTTAAAGCGATAAAAAACCCTAAAACTGGTTTATTGAGAACTCATGGATTAAGCATTATCGAAAGTGGTGAAAGCCGCACCTATCCCTATGGTAATCTTCTTACACCTGTAATAGGTTATCCAAATAAAAAACATGCTGAAAATGGTTTTACATTTATAAAGGGGATAAAAGGGCTAGAAAGAAAATTTGAACCTGAACTTTCAGCGAGACAAGATGGGAGAAAGAAGGGTCCAAGAGATGTAAATAGCTATATTATTCTCAACCAAGATAGCTATACGAAAGAACAGCTCAATGGTCTCAACCTAAAACTTACTATTCCTGTTTCCCTACAGATAAAAATAGAAAAAATGTTAGATACTATGAAACTAAAAACTCAATCTAAACAGATAATGATAGCGATAATGGATATGAAAACATCCAATATTATTACTATTGCTAGTTCCAATAGATTCTTTCCAACAAAGATACAAAGAAGTGATTATTCATCACTTCGTTCAAGTATGATAGAGTATAGTTTTGAACCAGGCAGTGTCCTTAAACCTATCACCCTTGGTCTTCTTTTAGATAATAAAAAAATAAAACTTTCCGATTTAGTCAGTGGTCATAAGGGAAGATATAAGATAAAATATGAGGACTCTAAAGGAAGAACAAAACATAAAAAAATCATAGATGAGCATCCTCGTGGATGGTGGTCGCCAGAACAAACAATTGTCCACTCATCGAATATCGCTATCGCTCAATATGCACAAGAACTTTCTGGTTATGAGTTTAGAGAGGGTCTTTTAAAGTTTGGCTTTTCACAAAAATCAACTCCTGATCTTATCTCTGAAAGAGATGGTTCTGTTCTTAGTGCAAATCAACTTCGAGATGAAATATATAAAGCAACATCCTCTTATGGTTATGGAATAAAAGCTAACCTTATGCAACTTATTCGAGCATATAGTGTCTTTAACAATGATGGTCAGATGCTCACACCAAGAATAGTAGATTATCTTATTGATGAAAAAAATCAAAGAATCCCCTTAGAAACTTATGAACCATTAGAGGTTATTAAAAAATCAACTGCTAACATTTTAAAAAAGATACTTATTAAAACTGTCAATAAAGGAACAGGTAAAAAAGCGATAATCAAAGGTTTGGAGATAGGAGGGAAAACAGGAACAGCCCATATAGTTGAAAAAGGGAACTATGTAAATAGATATAATACGAGTTTTATGGGTTTTGCAAATGATAAAAATTCAAAGTATACTATTGGTGTTGTTGTTATTCAACCAACAAGTAGTCAATTCGCATCAAAAACAGCTGTTCCAGTTTTTAGAAAAGCTGTTGAGATTATGGTTGAAGATGGTTATTTAAAGCCAAATATTGTCAAGTAATCTAGTTGTTCCTGCTTTAGCTTCAACCAAAATAACTGTATTTTTTAGCTCAATCTTTTCAAGATAATCAAAATTATGATTGAGTATCTCCACATACGATATCTCTAATGGTTCTAAATGTTTTATCATAGCCTCTTTAATAGTTTGTGTATCCACTATATTTTTACCAATCATATTTGATGCTAAAAAAAGTGATGATGAAATTTTAAGAGCTTCCTCTCTTTGCTCTTTTGTCAAATAACTATTTCTACTACTCAATGCCAATCCATCTTTTTCCCGTAATGTATCTACACCAATTATCTCTACACTCATAAAAAATTGCTTTACCATTAAAGATATTAGATTTAGTTGTTGTGCATCTTTTTTTCCGAAATAGGCTTTTGTTGGATCTACTATATTTAAAAGTTTCATAACAACTGTTAAGACACCATTGAAATGTCCAGGTCGAGAGTTCCCCTCTAAAACAAAACCTCTAACATTTGGTGCTAAAAGAGATACTTCATCATCACTATAAATACTCTCTTTTGTTGGAAAAAATAGAATATCTACACCTCTAAGTTCACATATTTTTTTATCAGCCTCATCTTTTTTAGGGTACTTATCCAAATCCTCTCCCTTTAAAAACTGTGTAGGATTTAAAAATATAGAAACAACAACCAGTTCATTTTGAACCCTTGCCTTTTTAATAAGTGAAATATGACCATCATGTAATGCCCCCATAGTTGGAACAAAACCGATAGTTTCCTCTCTATTTTTCAAATAATTTTTTAATTTTATTGGATCTGAAATAATCTGCATTTTAAGCCTCTATTTAATATAATCAAATTATATAACAAATAGGTATATTTATGGATAATTACGAATACACAGAACTATTAAAAAACAGTGCAATAAAGATGGAAAATATTACAGGTGTAGTAGAACCTGAAAAAATAAAAATTAGACTTAATGAGATTGAAACTTTAGAAAATCAACAAGAATTTTGGAATGATGCCCAAAATGCAGCTAAAGTTCAAAAAGAGAAAACACAATTAAATAGAAAATTAGATAAATATATGATAGCAAAAGATGCGATAGATGATACTATTGAACTTTATGAGATGGCAAAAGAGGAGAATGATGATGAGTCTATTCAAACTCTTTTTGATGATGCTATAAGTTTAGAGGAGTCTATAAGAAAGATGGAGATAGAGGTTCTTCTCAGTGGTGATAGTGATGCAAATAATGCTATTGTTTCTGTTCATCCTGGTGCTGGTGGAACAGAGAGTCAAGATTGGGCTGAGATGCTTCTAAGAATGTATAAAAAATGGGCTGAGAAACGTAATTTTACTATAGAGGTACTCGATTATCAAAAAGGTGATGAAG
>JAYEGK010000118.1:0-3149 GCA_034716265.1 Campylobacterota bacterium | reverse complement strand
TTTTTAATTATACTCAACAAAAAGAAAACACACGACTCTATGTAACTTTGCTTTGTGTTGATTTAATAAATCAAAAATTTTCTCTCTAGTTATCTTTTTTTCAATATCTAATACTGAAATATTTATTGTCACATCCATCTCTGTAAGACTGAGGGCATTAAACGAGTTCTCTAAAACCATTGCTGTTATCTGGTAATAATATTTACCTTTTTTGGCTGTATCTAAAAAGAAAAAAGGAGAGATGACTTTTTCATTTTCATCTATTAATCTTACTAAAGATTCATACTTCACTACTTTCTGTGTCGTGTTATCTATAATTGGTTGAAAATAAGAGACTATTTTATACTCATCAAGAGCTTTTTTTACCATTTTTAAAATATTTAAATTTTTTTCTGCTTCACCATGCTCTTTTTGAACTAAATCATTAGCAACTATAAAATCTTGATTGTTTTTCAAAATATTTTTTAATCCATATCTTGCGTTTGTAAGTGAATCTTCGCCACAAGCAAAACTCATTATGACAGATATATCATAATCTATCTCACCAAGGTTTAGCTCCATGTCACTTACTTCAACTTGTATAGATTTTAAATTTTCTATTGTTAAATCTTCATCTTCACTGCAGTCTGTTTTAGGTTTAGAAAAAGCGTATTCACCATCACCTAAAACATATATTTTATCAAACGCACATCTATTTAACATTGATTTACTCAATATAGAAGAGAACTTATCTTCGACTGTTTGAGAAATTTTAGGACCATAAGTTTTTTCTATATCTTCAAAACCATCTATTTTCACTATGACTACTATAGATTCATCTAAAGAGGTAACATAGTCGCTAAGCTGTTTTTTAGGACTCATAATAGTAGTGATGTCATTTTGTAGTCCCATATATTCGATAACATCACCATCTTTATTTAACATAGGCTTAATAGTAGCTTTTACATAGTAACTGCTACCATCTTTTTTCCTATTTCTAATGACACCACTCCATGTCTTTTTTTGTTCTTTAGTAGTTTTCCACATATTTTTAAAAATCTCTTTATCGCTATCTGGATGCCTAATGATATTATGATTTTTACCAATAAGTTCTGACCTTGTATATCCTGTGATATCACAAAAACTATCATTAACATAAGTGATATTACCATCCAAATCAGATTTAGAAACAATAGAGCTACTATCAGCAGCCTCTTGGTATTGATTTAAAAAATGTAGATTATTGGCTAATTCATCTTTGAGTTTCAACTTATTTGTAATTTTATCTAGCATATTTACAAATTGATCTATCTCAACAGGTTTAAGAAGATACCCCTCTACCCCTAACTTGATACTATCCATAAAAAAACCTGATTCATTATATGCTGAAAGTACAAGTATAGGAATCTCTTTGTTTAAACTTCTAATCTCTTTTATCATCTCAAGACCATTCATTTTAGGCATGTTAATATCGGTAATAATTAAATCTACATCACTATTTTTAAATCTATCTAATCCATCTAATCCATCTATACATACTTCTATATTCTCAAAAAAGTCTTCTAAAATAAGGAGTGTGGCTTCTCTGGCTTCACTGTTGTCTTCAACATACATAAGTTTCAAAGAGTTTGTGTACTTAATAATATTTTCTACATTTAGCATATTAATATCCTAATAAAATTATAGAATGATTATACCATTAATAATGTAAGTAAATCCGATGAGAAAGAAAGCGAATTTTAAGAAAGTTTTGGTTTAATAACAACTATGAAGATAAAAAAGAAAAAAGTATTAATAGCAGAGCTAAAAAAAGTAAGTGATTTTAGAGTAGATAAATATAAAATAGAGTATCCATTACATGAAATACTATTTATGACATTGTTTGGAATGTTAAAAGGGTATTTGACGTATAAAGAGCTACAAGGATGGATGCAATATCAAGAGGATAATGAGCTATTTAAAAAGCTATTTGATAAAGATAAAATTAATGTTCCCTCTAAATCAACACTACATAATTTATTAATGAATACTGATAACAATGAGTTAGAAAAGCTCTTTAGAGACTACTTTTTTCCATATGTAACTTTAGATACAATTGCAGTAGATGGGAAATGGTTAAGGGGAAGTGATGTTAGTGGACAATACACAAATGAAAGTCATAAATCAATTTTCAATATACTAGACAAAGAGAAAAAACTTGTAATAGCACATAAGTTTATGGAAAAAGGCAAACTGAGTGAAATCCCTGCATTTAGGGAGTTACTAGAAGATAAACGTTTTAGTAAAGGAGATCAGATATTTTCATTTGATGCTCTATTAACCCAAGTTGATTTACTCAATACCATCAATAATACAGGACGCAGATATATTGCTAAAGTAAAAGGCAATCAAGAAAAACTAAGAGATAAAGCCAAAGAGACCATCAAACTTTTCAGTGAACCAACAGATAGTTACAAAGATAAAAAACCTACAATAGAAGGAAACAAATTAACAAGAAGAACTGTTGATGTGTTTGAAAGTTCTGATTGTAATTTGGTGATGTTCCATCCTGATTTTAAAAACATTCAAACCATCATTAGAATTACCAAAGAGGTTACAGATAATGAAACTGGAGAGGTGACTATAATCACTACTTATCTTGTTGCAAACTTCAAAAGTAAAGCCAAATCTTTTCATAACTCTATCTTGCAACATTGGAGTGTTGAGACCTATCATTACCATTTAGATATGCTTACAAAGGAAGATGATCATATTGCTTATGTTAATCCATTTTCAATGTCAATTTTGAGAAGTTTTACCATTAATCTCTATCAACTCTATTTTAATGCTCATAAAGGAGAAAAAATCATGAAATCTAAAGTCACTATGGCTGAAATTAAGAGAACGTGTCATCATTTAGATGATTTTACTTCTGAAATCCTTGAAATTGAGGTTTAAATCTCTTTTTTTATTTTTCTAGCTAGAATTTGTTTGAATGAATAGAAGATTTTTATAGATTTTTAAATTATTGAGAACTATTATCAATTCTCATCGGACTTACCTATACTGATGAAGGAAGTGGATTATGTTCAGCTATCAATAAAAAAGGTATCCCTTGGCAACCTGACACATACCATGCCATTTCCCATCGTTTAGGGAATTGGGTGAATAGGTTGGAGCAAAGAGCCTAT
>JAYEGK010000117.1:0-3154 GCA_034716265.1 Campylobacterota bacterium | reverse complement strand
TGAAGCTGAAGAGTTATTAGAAAAGTCTACACTCAAAGCAAAAGAGATGAAATTAGAAGCGATTAAGGCGTATGAAAGTGCTAAAGAGAGAGCTAAAGCTGATCTACATCAAAGAGCAGATGATGTTGCTCTTGAAGAGAAAAGTTTTAAAAGTTTTAAGAGAAATGAAGAGCAGAAGATTCAAAATGATAAAACAGTATTAAAAGCAAAAAAGATAGATTTAGAAAGAGCAGAGAAAAGATTAGAACGTTTAAAAGTGAAATATGAAGATAAAATAGATGAAGCTCTTCATGCGATAGAACATAGTGCAGGTATGACTAAAGAGGAAGCAAAAACTATACTGTTGGAGCAGGTTGAAGAGCAATCACGTGCAGATATAGCACATATAGTCAGACGCTATGAGGAGGAAGCTAAGCAAGACGCTAAAAAAAGAGCCAACTTTATATTAGCTCAAGCGACAAGTCGTTTTGCGGGTACATTTGCTTCTGAAAGATTGACAAACTTAGTACGTTTGAGCAATGATGAACTTAAAGGTCGTATTATTGGTAAAGAGGGTCGTAATATTAAGGCTCTTGAATCAGTACTTGGTGTTGATATTATAATTGATGATACACCTAATGCGATAGTTATAAGCAGTTTTAATCTTTATAGACGCTCTATCGCAACAAAAACATTAGAGCTTCTCATAGAGGATGGTCGAATCCAACCTGCTAGAATAGAGGAGATTTATGCCAAAGTGCTAGATGAGTTTGAATCTGGTATTTTAGGTGAAGGTGAGGAGATAATCGCTGATATGGATATAGGGGTTATGCACCCAGAACTTATGAAACTGATCGGACGTTTACGTTATCGTGCTAGTTATGGTCAAAATGCATTAGCACACACCCTTGAAGTAGCTCATTTAGCAGGAGTTATGGCATCGGAGATGGGTGGTGATGCAAGATTGGCACGACGAGCGGGACTTTTACATGATATCGGAAAAGCTCTTACACATGAGCATGATGGAAACCATGTGGATTTAGGTGCTGAAATCTGTACTAGATATGGTGAGGATAGTGTTGTTATAAACGCTATCTATGCACATCATGGTCATGAAGAGATTCACTCTATTGAGTGTGGTGCTGTGTGTGCAGGAGATGCACTTTCAGCTGCTCGTCCAGGTGCTAGACGTGAGGTTTTAGAGAGTTTCCTAAAACGTGTAACAGCTATCGAAGATATAGCTATCTCCCATACAGGTGTTAAACAAGCATATGCTATCAATGCAGGACGTGAAGTAAGAGTTATTGTCAATGCAACACTTATCAATGATGATGAATCTATCTTAATGGCTAAAGAGATAGCAACAGAGATAGAGGAAAAAGTACAGTATCCAGGTGAGGTCAAAGTGAGTGTTATTCGTGAGAGTAGGGCTATACAATTTGCTAAATAGTTGGAGATAGAGATGAACAGGATTTGAAATTCTATTCATCTTTTTTAGCTTTGCTTTTATAGGATACCTTTTGAAGAGGCATCTTTAATCCATTGAGGATATTCGTTAAGTAGATTTTTATAAAGTGTTTCATCGCTTACTGTTTGAATATTCTCTATATGCATAAAACCGGCATTGTCGACAATACGATTTGGAAGTTCATCAAGTTTCTTTAAATAGGGAAAATTCTCTTTTCCTATCCCTACAAATTGAAAGAAAATAGATTCTTTAGAGAGAGTAGTTATAAGTTCTGTTGTCTCTTTTTTATCACTATTGTTTCCATCTGTGAGAAAAACTACAAAAACAGGGTCACTTTTGTTATTTTGATATTTTTTCTTGATGAGGTGTAAAGCGGTAGCATATTTTGTAGCTTCTATTATTTTATAATTTGGAAGAATCTCTCTGGTGACATAATTTTCCAAATCTTTTAATGATACAGATGGAAGTTGATATGCATCTGTACCAAAGAGCATAACATCTATATCTCCATCATCATCAAAATTGAGTGCTAGAGCAACTATCCTTTGGATAAATATCTGCATAACACCCTCTTTAAAAAGACGATTCATAGATTTTGAAATATCTAAAACTAAAACAACTTGTGATTTAGTTTTACCTAAACCCTTCTCATCTATTATCACTTTCGCTTTTTTACTAAGATTAACTATATTTTTTTTGAGTTCTATTGACATTTTTTCCCTTGACATTAATTTAAGTCATTTTAGCTAAAATAGCAAAATTATTTCAATAAAAAGATAAAAAATTTGTCACTAAATCTACAAACTTACACAGAACATTTTACTAATCCTCTCTATCTCGAAAGTGGTCGAATTCTCGAGCCATATGATATTACTTATGAAACTTATGGAGAGATAAATGAAGATAAAAGTAATGTTATTATTATCTGTCATGCGCTTACAGGTTCTCATCATTGTGCAGGAACATATGAAAATGAGAGTAAAGCTGGTTGGTGGGATGGGCTTATAGGGTCTGGAAAAACGATAGATACGGATAAATATTTTGTAATCTGTTCAAATGTTATAGGAAGCTGTTTTGGTTCAACAGGTCCTATGAGTTTGCAACATCCCCATCATGAACCCTATCGCTATAAGTTTCCCGTTGTGACTATTAAAGATATGGTAAAAGCACAACGTATTCTTTTTGATAGATTGGATATTCATAGGGTATATGCTATTATTGGTGGTTCTATGGGTGGTATGCAAGCACTTCAGTTTGCAATACATTATCCAAATTTTGCGCAAAAGATTATAGCGATGGCGACAACTCACTCTACACAACCTTGGGCAATAGCTTTTAATAAAGTAGCACAAGAGTCTATCCTAAATGACCCCGATTTTAAGCAAGGTTATTATGATCCTGAGATTATTGCACAACAGGGTCTTTCTGGTATGGCTGTTGGTCGTATGGCGGGACATATCAGCTTTTTATCTCATGAGTCTATGAGTGACAAGTTTGGACGAGAGTATAAACGTACAGATGGTTTGTATGAACTTTTTGGTAAGTTTCAGATAGAGTCCTATTTAGAATATAATGGAAATAACTTTACTAAATGGTTTGATCCTCTTGCTTATCTATATATAACAAAAGCTATTAATATTTTTGATTTAGCTCGTGGATTTGATTCTTTAGAGGAAGCTATGAAAAAGATAAATGCCGAACTTCATC
>JAYEGK010000116.1:0-3158 GCA_034716265.1 Campylobacterota bacterium | reverse complement strand
CTGCTAAAAAAACAGGTAGAAACAGAGTTTGTTTTTAATATGAATAGATGGATGAAATTAGCTTATAATGAAGCAACAACAGGTATGCTCTCCAATGCAGGTGGTCCTTTTGGAGCAGTTATTATAAAAGATGACACTATCATAGCTTCGGCACATAATGAGGTTTTAAAAACAAAAGATGCAACAGCTCATGCCGAGATAAATGCTATTAGAAAAGCCTGTCAAAAACTGGATAGTTTTAATCTATCTGGTTGTATCTTATACACAACTTGTGAACCCTGTCCTATGTGTTTAGGTGCGATATTTTGGTCAAGAATAGATACTGTATATTATGGGGCTACAAAAGATGATGCTGCCTATGGTGGATTTGATGATAGTCGCTTTTATGATCTACTCAATAATAAAAATAACTCTCTCTCTATGAAGCAGATAGATCATAAAGAAAATGCTAAACTCTTTGAGAGATGGTTAGATAAAGAAAACCATCAGATATACTAAAATTAAAGAATAAACCAACTCGCCAACACTATCATAGACAATCTAAATAGAGTAATCCCTATCACACCATAAATACTCATATTAAAACAGTTTGTACAGATATTATATTTTTTGTTTTCATAGTAAGAGTAACAAAAATAGGCTATATTTACTCCTATAACGCTCAATGAAGCATAAAATTGATAATCCCATAAACTACTATTGTCTACAATAAAAGATGATGCTAAAAGTAAAATCATAGCTATCATAATATAGTTTGAGCTCTTCACAAAATAATCTCTATTAAATCCTCTTGGAGGAGTTGGACAACTTACTCCACTGTTACTCAGTGCTAACTCAAACTTTTCCTTCTCTTCATCTTTAAGTTGTGTTAAAAAGTTAGCTCCAAAAAGATAATCTATTTTTCTTTGAAGGAGTATAGCAAACTCTCCATTGGCCTTTAGAGAGTGTTGTTCTCCTACTCTATCTTCATAAACTAAGTTTATAGTTTCATACCTTTTCATATTTGCAGTTATATTGGGAAAATATGAGGAGCTTTCTACTGTATCTATATTCCCTTTTTTACTTAAAATTCGTGGATTTATAAGCTCTAAGAAATCACCATTTTGTTTGACAACAACAACATTATAATAGCTTCCAACTTGTGAAGCTGAAAGTCCATCTAAAGAGTTTGCCTCTGCTGTTTCTTTTAAATCATCTATAAAGGCACATAACTCTTTATCAAAAACTCTTACATCTGGTGCATACTCTATACCTGTTGGTGTAGGATAGGTGATTATATTTTTAATCATCTTTTATCGCCTTATAAAAAATTGGATTGGGTAGAGATTAGAGGGAAAATAGAGCAATAATGCTCTATTTATAAAAATTAATGGTGACTTTTTATGATAAGTATCATCATTTTAAGATTAATAGCTAAAAATCTATAAGCTTGCCAAACAACACAAGTTCTCATAAATTTTTGAGCACTACTTGGTATCATTGTACCAAATTGTGGTGTATATGGTTCAACATGTTGTACGTGTGAATGACCCTTTGGTGTTTCTTTTTCTATATCGCTCATTTTATTCTCCTAAATTTTATTTTTTTAATCTTGTTTATTCTGGAATTAAAGTCCAACCTGGTTTAAGTTTTGCTTTCCAGATAAATGCATGGTGTAATAGGTGTTTAACCCAGTGAGCAGCAAGACCAATCTCACCAGTAGTACCGTTAATATCACGACCAGTTCCTGGATACTTCTCAAAATCTGGAACAATAGGGAAAACTGTCATCGCTGCAGCTGTACCACTTAATAGACCTTTACCAGCAGAAGCAACACATGCTGCACCCATCTCTGCCATACTTGAAGTGTGAGTAGGTTCCGTTGATTTACCTGTCATCATATCAGTAATACTAGCGATTACCGCTTTACCCATCATTGCTGAAGGCATACCAGTTCTTGGAGGAGTTGGCGTAATCGGTGTTCCATTAGCAGATTTCATAGGTTTAGAAATCGGATGTGGAGGAGCAAACGCGATACCTGCGGCAAAAATATTTTTATATGCAGGAGATTGTAACGTTCTTGGCCAATCTGATGGTTTCCACTCAGCATAAGGTTTACCACTGTAATCAGCATCAACTTTCATCATACCATTTGGAGCAAATACAGTATCTGTAATGTCAGAACCATCTTTACCAAAAGCTTTCATACCAACACCAGCAAAAGGAGGAATAAGCATAGCAAAATCGAAATCTTGAGTATCAATAGTTCCATCAAGAGATTCGTATGTCACCATACCTTTTTCAACTTTGTTTACGTGAGCACCAATAATCCAATCCATACCACGCTCAGCATAAAGAGACTCAGCAAACACTTTAGAAGATGTGATAAATCCACCCATCTTAAAGTGAAGACCACCCATACCAAAGTCACCTAAGAAAGACTCATTTGAGATCCAGATCATATCTGCCATATCTCTAACGCCACGCTCTTGAAGTTTATGCTCTATGTTAAAGATATACTCAAAGGCAGCACCTTGACAAGTACACATACCGTGACCAGTACCGATAAGGAACTTTTGTCTCTCTCCAGCCTTCATCTTCTCAATACATGCTTCAAGTTCATGAGCTGCATGAACTGCATGGTCTGCTGTACAAACTGAAACAGTATGCTCACCCATTGTAGTACCTTCACCAAGACCTTCAGTTGCACCAAAGTTAAGTTTAGGACCAGTTGCATTGATCAGATAATCATATTCAACCTCTTCAGATGTTCCCTCTTTTCCTTGACCTGTATACTCAACAGTCACAAAAGAACCATTTACAGATTCACTTCCCTCTGGATTTAAAGAGATAGCTTTTGCTTGTTTATATATAATTTTTGTTTTAGCATATACAGGAGCTAAATCAAAAGTCACTTCCTCTTTAGACATCTCACCAACACCAACCCAGATGTTTGATGGAATCCAGTTCCACTTTGCATTTGGAGTTACAACAACTACTTCATGCTCATCACCTAACCATTTTGCAGCAAAAGATGCAGCTGTATGACCTGCAACACCTGCACCAAGGATTACTAATCTTGCCATATTAAATTCCTTATTATTATAATTTTTTATCTAAGATGAATATTAGCGTAAAACAATAGAAAACAATTATAAAATAATAAATAATAGTTATAT
>JAYEGK010000115.1:0-3162 GCA_034716265.1 Campylobacterota bacterium | reverse complement strand
ATGGATGATACGTCGATCGCCCTTGCAAAAGAGAATAAACTTCCTATCATCGTGTGTGATATGTTTACAAAAGGCAATTTACTAGAGATACTAGATGGTAATATGCAAAACTGTTCAACAGTAAAATAATTTAAAAGGAATTAAAATATGAAAGTTGAAGAACTAACAGCAAAAGTTTTAGATGAAAACCCACAATTAGATCGTTACCAATTAGCATTAGCAATAGCAAAAAGATCTGATGAACTTTCTAATGGTGCTACAAGTAAATTAAATATAGATCCAAAAACTATTAAGTCTGCTGATTTAGCACTTATGGAAATTGCAGAAGGCCTTATCGTGATAAAAGGTTTTGTAGATTCTGAGAAGTAATCATTGTGTCGCTGAGTCAAATAGATATAGAAAAAGTTAAACATCTTAAGGATGTTGACTCGGCATCTTCCTATCTCTTTTCACAAATAAAACCATCTGATATATTAAATAAAGCACTTACATACTCCATAAAAGCACATAAGTATCAGTTTAGAAAAAGTGGTGAACCTTATGTAACCCATCCAATTTTAGTAGCGAGTATAGTAGCTTCTATTACCAATGATGAGTCTATGGCTATCGCTGCACTTTTACACGATGTAGTAGAGGATACTCCTGCAACAATAGAGGATGTTTTATCTCTATTTGGTACGGATGTTGCTCATTTAGTAGAGGGTTTAACGAAAATAGATACATTAAGAGATGCAGAGTTAATTCCATCATCATCTGATGAAAAGTTAGTAGTTTCAGCACTCTCTTTTAGAAAGATGCTATTAGCAAGTATTGCTGATGTAAGAGTATTAGTTGTAAAGTTATGTGATCGATTGCATAATATGCTTACTCTTAATGCTGTCCCTGAACATAAACAGATACGTATATCGGAAGAGACCTTAGTCGTTTATGCTCCTATTGCCCATAGACTGGGAATCTCATTTTTAAAAAATATGTTAGAAGATCTGAGTTTTAAATATCTCTTTAAAGAGGATAAGCGTCACATCGATGAGTATCTTGACACAAACTATCACGAAATAGAGATGAAAATGGTAGACTTTAAGGAGTCTATAGAAAATCTTTTAGTGAAAAATGGATTTTGTGAAGATGATTTTGAGATACTTTCTCGTGTAAAACATAGATATTCGATCTATCTTAAGATGCAGAGAAAGGGTGTAACGATAGATGAAGTATTGGATCTGTTAGCTATTAGAATATTAACAACAGATGCTGTAAAATGCTACAATATTTTAGGTCTTATTCATCTTCATTTTAAACCTCTCTCCTCTCGATTTAAAGATTATATCGCTGTTGCAAAAGATAATGGTTATCAAACAATTCATACAACAGTTTTTTATAAAACAGCTATTTTAGAGGTGCAGATAAGAACATATGATATGCATAAAACAGCTGAATTAGGAATTGCTGCACATTGGAAATATAAGAGTGGTGGTAATAGTATTAAGCTTGATTGGTTAAATAATCTTCAGTATCAAAATGAGTCTATTGAAGATTTTTATGAGTTGATTAAAAATGATCTTTATTCTGAAGATATATCGATATTTTCACCAACAGGAGATCCATTTACACTTCCTCGTGGAGCAGTTGTTCTTGATTTTGCTTATGCTGTACATAGTGAAGTTGGAAATAAAGCTTTCTCAGCATTAGTAAATAAAGAGAAAGTTTCTCTTTTAAGTGAACTTAAAAATGGTGATATTGTAAAAATAGTGATGTCTGATAAAGTTATCACAAGATGTAGCTGGATAGATGCAGTTAAAACATCTCGTGCTACAACAAATATGAGATTTAATTGTAATGCTAGGATAAGAGAGATCAACACAAACTCAGCTATAAATATTGTTGCAACAGCGATGAATGTAGATATATTAACAATGCAAGAGTGGTTTAGTTTAAATAGATGTGATTCCCAATCTGTTATTCCTTGTGATATAGAACATTTTAAAAATGCGATTTATAAATATAATAACGATATCGAATCTAACAATAAACTTAAATTGGATATAACAACTCTCTCTGGATTGGAGATATTTAGTGCAGATTCTATTGATGATATAGTTTTTGATTATTGTTGTCATCCAAAATCTGGTGATGAGATTGTAGGATTTTTAGAAGATAATAAAGTGCATGTGCATCATAAAATGTGTGATCATGCATTGAAAAAAATTGCACAACACTCTAAAATGGTATTTGTACGATGGGAAAAAAAGAAGATTTATAAATATAACCTTATCGCATCTATGCAGAATGAGAAGGGTGCTTTAGCAAACTTCTTAACATATTTAGCAAAGTTAGATATAGATATTAACTCTATTGAGTTAGGAAAAGAGAAAAGTAATTATATAAAATATTGTGAGATAGATTTTGAATCAAGAGTATCAGATATTAATATATTACGTACAAAGATAGAACAAAAAATAAAAGTTATACATCTAGTTCCAACAGATGATGCATATAGAAATTAATTTAGGATAGTTCAATGTTAGAAGAGGCTTTAAGAGAGATACAGCGTGGAAGTGCGGAGATAATAGATATGCCAAGAGTGGAAAAACTTTTAAAAGCATATTTTGAGGAGGGTAAAACCTATACAGTCAAAGCTGGCTTTGACCCTACTGCACCAGATTTACATTTAGGGCATACTGTACTCTTACAAAAACTTGCAACATTTCAAAAGTATGGTGCAAGAGTTCAGTTTTTAATAGGTGATTTTACTGCTACTATTGGTGATCCAACTGGTAAAAGTGCTACTAGAAAAGTTTTAACAAAAGAGGATATTGTAAAAAATATAGAGAGTTATACAACACAAGCTTTTAAAATCCTTGATGAAAGCAAAACAGATATTGTTTACAATAATGATTGGTTAGAAAAACTTGGTGCTATTGGAATGTTAGAGCTTACATCAAATTTAACTGTTGCAAGAATGTTAGAGCGAGACGATTTTTCTAAACGTTACGCCTCTCAAACACCTATTGCCGTAAGTGAATTTATCTATCCACTGCTTCAAGGTTATGATAGTGTTCATCTTAAAAGTGATATAGAGATAGGTGGAACAGATCAAAAGTTTAATCTTTTGATGGGAAGACAACTACAAAAATCTTATGAAATAAAAAAACAGCAAGCGGTGTT
>JAYEGK010000114.1:0-3177 GCA_034716265.1 Campylobacterota bacterium | reverse complement strand
TGTTTACTTTGAAGGCAAAGATGGATCTAAGGCTAAAATATCTTATGCTGAAGCTTATGCAGATAGTATCATCTATCTGATGGTGGATGATAGAGTTTACTCCTATAAACTTTTAGATGCTCAAGATGCTCAAGATTATTTACAACCTGGAGGAGATGGTGGTCAAAGCGATAATAAGGCGATTAAGTTAGAAACTGATTCTACTGTAACATATCGGGCGGGACAACAACTTTAGTTTTATGTTATAATTATCTAAAAAAGGGTTTATATGAAACTATTTTCAACTATTATTTTAACACTTTTTGTAGCTAGTTCCATAGAAGCAAACTGTAATACTCATTATCTAATCGGGTCTGAAACTCAAAAACAGGGTAAAATCTCTCAAGAAAATAGTATTGTTTGGGACTATAAAGATAAAGTTTGGAACAGTTCAACACCTAAAAATGGTTTGGATACGACAACTCTAAAATGTAAAGATGAGGGTTATATCTTAATAAATAACAACAATCTAAACTATAATATATCGTTGAAACGAGATGCTCATTATAAAATTTCAAAGGGTTGGAACTACTTTGCTACACCTATAGATGGTATAGATATGGTAAAAAGCTTTCAAAACTCTAAAGATATCAAATTTGTATATGTTTATGATAAAACTTCAAAAGCTTGGGCTGGATACTCTCCTCTAAAAGAGTTACAGGAGAAAATAATCTCTACACGGATTTTAAACTTAAAATATATAGAACCAAATAGAGGCTTTTATCTTTATGCATCAAAAAATATGACGATAACTACACAAGGTACAGTTTTAAATAAACAGTGTCAAAAAATTGTAGATAAAGGTTATTCAGTTTTAATAGCAACAGCTGTAGATAAAAAAGCAGTTTTTAATAAAACTAAAACTTTATCTGTAAAGTCAAGATATGCACCACATTATAGACAAGGTATATACAATGATACGAGAGTTGCACTTCTCTTTGATGAGAAAAAATCATCTCAAAAATCATCTAAAAAGCCACTAACATATGGACCAGCAGAACCAGCAGTAATGATCTCTTATGATGAGTCACTAGAAGATAGTTGGTTTTTTGTTTTTGATTATTTTAAAAAAGAGTGTTATAGAGGAATGTTACCATCAAAAAAAGTTCCACCTTTCAGTACACTTCAAAAGGTAAAATAGGGAGAGATAAAATGCTTAAAACTGTTCTAGGGTTTCTCTTTATAACGACTATACTAGAAGCCAATATAGATGAAAAAAACTGCAAAATAGACCTGAATAATATAGTTCATTTTTATTATAAGGCAGAAAAAGAGTTAGATTTTAAAAGTTACGATGAAGCTATTATCAACTTTAAAAAAAGTTATAACTCCTCATATGCAGCACTTGATAGTTGTAAAAAAACTAAAAATTATGACTTTAACCATATGTATAACTATATAATAGAGAGTGAAAATAGAATACAAAAAATTAAGGAAGATATGTTAGAATTCTCTTTAATAAAAAACTAAGAATAGGTATCTAATGGTAATGCGATTTTTATTAATTCTCTTTTTTATAGTTATTCCATTCTCTTTAAATGCTAAATCTTTAGTTAATTTAAAAGCAGAGATAGGGATATTTTTACCAGAGATGAAAGGTACTATTACCAATACTCAAGGTAGCTCAGATTTTAAAGATGATTATCAATATGAAAAAGCTAAAGCATCATTTTTTTCATTAGATTTAGATATAAATAGGGATTATATTCCTAGTCTTTATATAAGTTATCTAAATATGAAAACAAATCAAGATAGTAGTCTTAGTAGTTCTGCTAGAGTAGCGGATGGGGATTTTAATGCATCGGTCTCTACATATATAGATTATAGTATTATAAATACCACTATTTATAAAGATTTTATGAGAAAAGGTGCTATCAAAACTATTTTTGGCTCCCATTTTTATACAGGTGATTTAGAGCTTGATATTGGAGTCAATATTAAAGCGGTTAAATGGAATTTTGAGATAAAAGATAAAGTAGATTTAACAAAAACATCTTCATGGATAGATGCAGGTTTAATCGTACCAATACCTTATTTAGGTATCAAATATTATCTTTATGATCTATCACTGTATACAACGATAAGTGCTTTATCTTTAAGTGAAGCAAAGCTAATGAGTTATGAAGTTGGCTTAGATTATAGAGTAGTAAATTCTATCTATTTGAGTGGAGTTTATCTTTATGAACGTTTTGAAGCGGTAGAGGAAGATGATACAATAGGTTTTACAATAGAGGGTTATAAGTTTAGTTTTAAATATATATTTTAATAAGAGGATAAATAATGAAGTTTTTACTACTTTTTTTTATGATTTTTGGTAGTGCAGTATATGCAGAAGATGGTTTTCCAGATGAAGATACAATTTCAGAGTTTGAAGCAAATGATGTTCTTCAAGCTGGTTCAGTACTCAACATCACTGTGACAGGTCAAGGGATAGCACCATCTTTTGCAAATCCACAACAAGCCTATGCCTTAGCAAAACGTGCAGCTATTGCAGATGCTTATAGACTCTTAGCGGAGAGAATACAGGGTGTTACGATAGAGGGTAAAGATACTATTAAAAATATGTCAATACAAAAGTCTATAGTAAGAACACATGTTCAAGCTCTCATTAAAAATGCTGTTATTGTAGATACAATATATGAAAATGGAATGTGTGAAGTTCAGATGGAATTGAAGGTAGATAGTTCCGATTTTTAAATAGTGGTATATTTTATGCTTCATACTCTCTTTAGAGTAGTAGGAGTATAAGATGAAACTATTAAAAATAACACAAGAACAAACAGCACAACCTTCTAAAAATATTTTATCAGATCCAGATAAAGTATTAAAATCTTCATTTGCAGAACTTCTAAACAGTATTAAAGAAGATGCTAAATCTTTAAAATTAAATTCAATACTAAAAACCCCTCAAGAAAAACCTACAACAAAGATAACAGATAAGTTAGAAACCCTTTTAAAAGATGTAGAGATAAAGCAAGAGGGTAAGGTAGTACAACAGAGACCTACAACAAAGATAGATAAGTTAGAAATCCTTTTAAAAGATGTAGAGATAAAGCAAGAGGGTAAGGTATTAGAACAGAGACCTACAACAAAGATAACAGATAAGTTAGAAACTCTCTTAAAAGATGTAGAGATAAA
>JAYEGK010000113.1:0-3182 GCA_034716265.1 Campylobacterota bacterium | reverse complement strand
AGATGATATAGTATGATACCCTAATATAATCACTAGAAGAGTTTTGTAAAATACAATTAAAAAAGATTTATAAAGAAAAATTAATATATAATGCAATCTAATAAAAATTATACTAAAGGAAACTAAATTGTCTCAATATGCAAAATATGAAGATGTTGATCAGGCTCAGCTTGAAAAAGATATCGATGCGATAAAAGAAACGATAGGTGCTAGAACACAGGAAGATTTTGATCATCTTCTCAAACTTGAAAGATGGGGGAGAGGTGCAACACTCTCTGGTTTTGCTTTGATTTTTCTTGTAATCTTTTTTGATGCGAGTATCTCACCAGTTCTATTTTGGTTAGGTGGTATTTTTGGATCGTTTCTTATCGGTGTTGGAAATGTTGCTAGATGGGCAAATGTAACACACCCTATTTTACATGGTGCTTACGATAAAGTTCCAAATATTCCTCATAGATACACAAAAAAAGGTTTCGCAGATGGAAACAGAAGATGGATAGATTGGTTGGATTGGGTTGAGCCTAAGGCTTGGACTTTTGAACATAACATTATGCACCACTACCATTTAGGTGAAGAGGATGATCCAGATAATGTTGAAAAAAATATGGTTTGGTTACATAAAGCTAAAATTCCTATGTGGAGTAAAATAGCATTTATTTATCTGTTTGCTACGATTTGGAAATTAGCTTACTATGCACCAAACACTATTAGGATTCTTGCAAATAAAGAGCGTATTAAAAATAAAGAGAAACCATCCTCTGAATATGAACTCAATCCATTCTCAAAAAATGGTGCAAAACTATGGAAAGAGTCTATTTTACCGTATGGAATATTTCAATTTGTATTGTTACCAGCACTTTTTTACCCATTAGGGGGAATGGATGCAGTAATGTACGCTTTCATATTTATTGTAATCGCCGAACTCTCAGCAAACTTACACTCATTTTTAGTGATTGTTCCAAACCACTCTGCTGAAGATATCTATCAGTTTTCAACACCACATAAAACACAGGGTGAGTATTACCTTAGACAGATTATGGGAAGTGTAAACTATAATACTGGTAGTGACCTTATCGACTTTTTACATGGTTTCTTAAACTATCAAGTAGAGCATCATCTATTTCCAGATATGCCACACAGTTTTTATCAAAAGATGCAACCTATCGTAAAAGATATCTGTATCAAACATAACCTTGAGTATAGACAGGAGTCTGTATTTAAAAGAATTTTAATGACTATTGACCTTATGGTTGGTAAAACTAAAGTTCTTAGAATAGATGGGATTTAACTCCCCTCTCTATTTTCCCTCCCCTTTAAACTTTTAACAAAAACTTGATAAAATCTATCTAAACAAAGGATAGCTATGCAATATGATAAGATGAAACTTTCAGTAGGTATTTTTGTTTTAACTCTTTTTGTTGTAATTGTCACTTTTTTATATTTTTTACTAGAGGAGAAAGGGACATTTAATAAACGTTACTCTTTCCATTTTTATACCGATAGTGCAAACTCTTTTACCATAGGAATGCCTTTAAAGTTTTCTGGTTTCAATATAGGAACGATAGATAATATTGAACTGTTGAATGATGGTGGTGTTTATATGACATTTTCTGTAGATAAACAAAACAGAAGATGGATAACCGAGGGAAGCGTTCTGATGACAATAAAACCTCTAATCGGTTCAACTCATATAGTAGTATATTCTGCGATTGACAATGAAGTACTAAAAACCGGCTCTGAACTTGTAATGCTTGAAAATGATGATATAAATGATATGATCTCTAAATTAGAGCCTGTTGTTGATAAAATTATAAATATTATCAACAACATAGATGCTATTACATCTTATATAACAAAAGAGGACTCAGACATTATACTGACATTGCAAAACATTAAAAAGTTTACAGCAAATTTATCAGATAGTAATGCACTTTTAACTAGTATAACAGGGGACAAAGAATCAACCGAGAATATAATTGCTTCGTTAAACAAAACAACCAAAATAATGCAAGAACTACATAAGATAACTGAAGATATCAGTAAAACCACATCTTCACTTAATTCGGATATTGTAACTCCGACTTCTTCTGTTATAAAAGAACTTGAAGCAATTATGAAAGATATAAAGCAAAAACTTGATCTACTAGATGGCACAGTAAAAGCAGTTGGAACTTATGATAAAGATTTAGTTGAATTAAAAGAGCAGATATCTGTAAGTGTCCAAAAATCAAACCAGATTATGGATAAAGTAGATGCACTAATGCAGGATGAAGAGAAACAGGAGGTAATGCTACCATGATTAGACTACTGCTTTTGGCTATCAGCTTATTACTTTTCTCAGCTTGTTCTTTTAAGTCTCCGCCAAACCAATGGCAATACAAAAGCAGTGCCGCCTTTGGCTCATATACAAAAAACTTTCTTGGTGCAAACGATGCTTTAGCAAGTAATGATTTAAGAAGAGCTATAAAACATGCTAAACAGAGTGCAGACTTAACCATGCTCTCTCGCATCTACCTAGGAGAGTGTGCTTTAAATATCAGTGTTGGTTTGGAAGATAAGTGTGAGGATTATAAAAATATAAAAGATATAGTAAATGATAAAACACTGGATGCTTACTATAATTTTATAACACTAAAGCTTGATGAATCACAACTAATGCATCTAGATATACTATATAAAGATTTTGCTCTACATCTATATAAGAAAGAGTTTGATAAAGCTAATGCTGAAGTTTTAAAAATTTCAAAGCCAACTTCAAAACTATTAGCAGCATCTCTTATGAGAAAGAATCTCAGCTCCTACACAAGAGAAGAGATAATTAAAGTAGCCTCTTTTCATGGTTATAAAAAAAGTGTACTGTTTTGGTTAAATGAAGCTAAAAAAAACACCACTGATGAAAATAAACGTAAAAATTTATCTAAAAAAATATCTATATTAAAATCAAAGTATTAGGAGCATGATCTTAGAGTCAAGTTAAGACCATACAAGGAGAATCGTAAAAGTATTATATATCTAAATAGTTACAAAAGTGTTAACAAAGTCTTATCTCTTTTTAGATAATATAACTTCTATAAAAAGTAAGATAGTTGATGAGAATATATATTCTCAATTATTAGAATTAAAAACTGATGATGAAAATTTAATTTTACCAATGAATTGGAAATAATATGGACAAATTATTT
>JAYEGK010000112.1:0-15174 GCA_034716265.1 Campylobacterota bacterium | reverse complement strand
AATTTATAAAGAGATAGCTACAACTATGCTAGATACAGGTAGTTGGGGTGTCGATATAAATCCGATTAAACCATTAATGTCCGAAGGTAATTATTTTGCAGGTGGGATAAGTTATTTTGATGACTCTAATGGGGTAGAGATAGCTGTACCTATTAACTATGTGAAATTTAGTGATAGTAGAAGTGATTACTATGGATTTGATAGTAAATATAATTATGATGAGATAGACTTTACTTTAGATCTTCATATTAGAAAATTTTCAACAAATAAAGTGAGTGGTGTTTTTTTAGGTCTATTTGGTCGTTATACCTATTTAGAGGGAAAGTTAAAGGATGAGGATAGATTAGCTACACAACATAAATTTGGTTTAGGTGTAGAGATTGGTATTAGAATAAGAGATATATTTAACTTACCTCTTTATTGGGGAATGAGTGTAGCTATCGGTCAATATTTTGGAAAAAGTCATAATATTTTTTATAGTGATAACTGTATCGCTTTAGAGATGGATGATGAAGAGACATTTTTTGATGGAGAACTCCTCAAAATCGGTTATGAGTTTTAGGAGAATATGAGATGATAAAAACAGTTTTAATAACATTAAGTAGTTTGTTTGTTTTTCAAGCTTGTGTTGATTACCAAGATGATCCATTATGTTCTGAATATGAGTATTTAACATTTGAAAAGTTGCGAAAAAGTGTCATAGTTCAAGATCCAAAAGAGATAGAAGAGAGAGGAAAAATAACGATTTATGAAGATCTGCTTTTTATAAATGAACCAAATCAAGGAGTTCATATTATAGATAATCATAATAAAGAAAATCCTATCGCAAAAGCTTTTATAAAAATTCCTGGTAATATAGATACCGCAGTAAAAGATGGCTATCTTTATGTAGATAGTTTTATGGATTTAGTGATTATTGATATTAGAGATATCAACAAAATTAAAGAGATACAAAGAAAAAAAGATCTATTTGTTTATGATGAATTTATCGATTATGATATTATCGATGAGTGTGGATATGATATCGATTCAGGTGTTATAATAAAGGCGAAAAAATGAAAAAATATAGTTTAATGTTGCTATTGAGTTTCCTATTTTTTGGATGTGGTGAAGGTGGGGAAAGTAGTTCATCTTTAGATAGTACAAGTGGTATCTCTGGTTCAAAAACTAAGTTTAAAATCTCTGGAGATTATATCTATACGGTAAATGGTGATACTATCAGTATTTTAGATATTGCTGATGCCTCAAATCCTATTCCTATCACAAGAAATACAATACCACACCATATAGATACCATAGCTATGTATGAAAATTATCTATATGTGGGTTCCTCAAATCAAATTTATGTTTATGATAAGACAGATCCGACCAATTTAGAAGATCCTATAATGTTTAATGATGCACAAAGCTGTAACCCAATAGCCGTTGCTAATGGGTTGGCTTATGTTCTTTTTAATATAGATTCAACATGTGGTTTTAGTAGTCGGAGTAAATTAGATGTGATAGATATAAGAGATATCTCATCACCAAAACTTATTAAAACAGAACCGATGTGGTCACCAACAGCAGTGGGAATAGATAATAATAAGCTATTTGTTTGTGAGGGAACTAAAGGTATAAAAGTGTTTGATATAAATCAAACAGAAAATAATAATACCATAAGTGTAGAACTTAATAGAGTAGATGCTAAAGCTGAAGAGATCAACTGTTATGATCTTATAGCAGATCAAAATAATCTGATTATATCTGATAGTGAAAATATTTTACAGTTTGATTACTCCTCTTTTCCTATGACAGAGATGGGAACAATAAAGTAATAGATCATGAAAATTCTTATAACAGGTGCAAGTAGTGGTTTGGGTGCAGAGTTAGCACGGCAATATGCTAAAGGAGATAATGAACTTATTCTTTTAGCACGCCGTGGAGAGAGATTGTTAGCATTGAAAAAAGAGCTAATTAGTAAAGTCAAAGATATTCGAGTAGTCATTGTTGATGTAACAAAGTTTGAACTTTTACAAGAAGAGATTAAAAAAATTGGTGTAGTTGATATGGTGATTTTAAATGCTGGTGTATCGTTAGGTCATTCAAATAAAATACCAACAGTTGCAGAGTTTCAAAATTTGTACAGTGTAAATATTATCTCTATCCATGCTATTTTAGAGATTTTATTACCATTATTTCAAAAGCAACAATATGGAAAAATAGTTTTTATCTCTTCACTTGCATCACTTTTTACAATGCCAAGCTCTAAAGTATATAGCTCTTCTAAACGAGCTTTAAATGCATATGCTCAAGGTATTAGATATAAATATAAAAAAGATAATATCAAAGTTATCAATATTCTTCCAGGATTTATTAAAAGTGAATTAACTGATAAAAATAGATTTAGTATGCCTTTTATATTAACTACTCAAGAGGGAGTGGAAAAAATAGTAGATGCTATTGAGAAAGAGAAGCGATTGTATGCTTTTCCACTACGAGCTTTTTTTATAATTTCATTGGTTAATCTTCTGCCCCAAAGAGTAGTTGAAACTTTTATGGATAAATTATCTTTAAAAAATGACACTATATAATAAAAAGTAAAGGATTAAATAAATATAATCGGTCTCAAAACTTTAAATCAGATAGATAAATAAAGGGGGATTTTATGAGTGTTTTAACAGCTAAAGAGCGAATGCAATTAGATGATGTCTTTTTATCAATAGATACTAAAGATGGAATTTTTCACCTTCTTACTATATTTATTAAAAAAAAATGGAAAAAAATTTATGAATTTTTCATAGGGATTTTTTTTAAAAACCACAAATAAACTTATTAAGCTACTCTTGTTAGATAACAATTAATAATCTTTGTTCCAAATTTTTTAAGAGATAAAATAGTAAACTCGCACTATTTGAAAATCTAGGAATTTTTTTGCTATGGAAAATATAAAAACTATTGATAGTGTTTGTACATATTGTGGTGTTGGTTGTGATATTGCAGCTAATGTAGATACTAAAACGAATAAGATTGTAAAGATCTTTGCTCATCCTGATGGGGTTGTTTCTCAAGGAAAACTCTGTATTAAAGGAAAGTATGGATTTGATTTTGTGGATGCTGATGATAGACTTCGTATCCCTCGTATTAAAAAAAGTTTTTTAGAGAAAAACCCTGCTATTAAAGAGGCTATTCTTGAATCATTAGTTGATTTTGATGATGTTTGGTATGAAACAGATTTAGACAGTGCGACAACAGCAACAGCTATGAAACTTAAAGAGATACAGGTAAATTATGGTGAAAAGAGTATCTGTTCTATTGGTGGTGCGAGAACATCTTGTGAGAGTACCTATCTCTTTCAAAAATTTACTCGTCATACTTTAAACTCACCTCATGTAGATAACTGTGCTAGAGTGTGTCACTCCCCATCTTTAAGTGGAATGAAAAAAACTATTGGTGAAGGTGCTGCTACAAACCCCTATAAAGATATCTATAATACTGAATTTATGATAGTAATAGGTTCAAATACAACAGAAGCCCATCCAATTATAGCCAATAGAATTATCGATGTTGCACGTGAACATGATAATTTAGCTGTTTTTGATGTTCGTGAGATAAAACTCCATCGTGTTGCTAAATATAAAGCTATTATGCCCCATGAAGCAAATCTTCTTATCTTAAATATGCTTGCTTATGTGATTATCGATGAAGAACTTTTTGATGAAAGTTTTATAGCAGATAGAACAAAAGGTTTTGCAGAGTTTAAAGAAAAAATCATCAATGACCCTTATGCAAATCCAGACTATTTTAACTCCATTGAGGGGTATGAGTATCTCTCAAAAATGGTAAGAAAAGTAGCACGTGAATATGCTCTAAAAAAATCTATGATATTTTGGGGATTAGGAATTACAGAACATATTGATGGTTCTTATGCTGTAATGGCGATAACACATTTAGCGCTTATGACTGGAAATATTGGAAAAGAGGGAGCTGGACTTATGCCTCTTCGTGGTCAAAACAATGTTCAAGGTGCTTGTGATGTTGGAATGCTTCCATATTATGACCCAGATTATCAAGAACCAAAAGAGGTTGGTCTTATGACTCCTCAACTTGTTGATGGAATGTTAGAGGGGAGTATAAAAGGGCTTTTAAATATTGGTGAAGATCTTACACATATCCATCCAAATCTCAATAAAATGAATAAAGCTATAAAAGAGTTAGAGCTTATTGTCGTTCAAGAACTCTTTATGACAGATGTTGCACAATATGCAGATATAGTGATAGGTGTAAAATCAGCTTATGAAAAAACAGGTGTATATGTAAATGCTATGAGAAGATTGCATCTTTCACAACCATTAGTAAAATCTGACCTTCCAGATGATTGGGAAGTTCTTCAAATTTTAGATAATAAGATGGGTGGAACTGCAGATTATGCATCCTCTAAAGAGGTATGGGAAGAGGTTCAGCGTGTTGCTTATAGACGTTTTAGTGGAGCTGATTATCATAGACTTGAAAAGCATCGTAAGCGTGGACTTCAGTGGCCAGTGCATACTGAAGATACACCTATATTGCATCAGTTAGATTTTAGAACAGATGATGGGCTAGGTGAGTTTCACTACAATCAATACAAACTTCGTGGAATGATCCAAGAGATAACAAAAGATAGCTTGACAGGCTATTATCTTAGTACAGGAAGAACATTAGCTCACTATAATAATGCTGCACAAACAAAATGTTCTGAGGGTTTAAATAAACGATATAGTGAAGATCTATTACTTGTAAATGAAAATGATGCAAGTGACTTTACAGGTGAAAAAGTGATACTTAAAACAGAATTTGGTCAAAGTGCTCCACTTACTATTAAATTTACTGATAAAGTAGAACCTAAAACACTTTTTGTAACTTTTCATCATGCAGATTCAAAAGTAAATAATCTTTTTGGGGATGTTTTTGATGAGGTTATTATGACTGCTGCATTTAAATCTGTTAAAGTTGAGGTTATTAATTGTTAATACTGTTTGATTTAGATGGAACACTCATAGACTCAACAGATGCAATCTTAGAGAGTTTTCATAACTCTTTTAAGATTCACAATTTTCCTGCACCACAAGATGAGACGATTAAAGCACTTATAGGCTATCCACTAGATGAGATGTATAGGAGTTTAAATGTTGAGGAAGATAAAGTTTGGGATTATGTAGATACGTATAAAGAGCATTATAGAAAAATCTCAAGAGAGAAAACAGAACTTTTAGAGTGTGCTAGAGAAGCGGTAGAAAAAGCTAGTGAGTTTGCTACTTTAGCTATTGTAACAACAAAAACAGGAAGATACTCTAAAATATTGATGGAGCATTTTGAACTGATGCACTATTTTGAAGTTTTAGTTGGTCGTGAAAATGTTACACATCCTAAACCACATGCAGAACCTATATTAACAGCATTAAAAGAGCTTGATAAAGTAGACGAAGATATCTGGATGATAGGGGATACAAAATTAGATCTTATAAGTGCTAAAAATGCAGGAGTTAACTCTATAGGTGTTTTGAGTGGATATGATAGTAAAGATACACTAGAGCAACATACAGAGATTATTTTTGAAGATGCTTTGAATGCGATTGAATTTTTAAAGAGTAGGAAAAAATTACACATATAGCAGTGTTAGTTTATTAGCAATAGTTTAAAAGCTATATTTAAGAGCAAGTTGTCTAGAATATGTGAAATTAGAATTGATAGAAAAAGTGAAAAATTTCTTGAAAAAACTTAAGGAGAATTAATGCTAGAAATTAGATGGCATAGTCGTGCTGGTCAAGGTGCTGTAACAGGTGCAAAGGGTTTAGCGGATGTTATTTCTACAACTGGTAAGCATGTACAAGCTTTTGCATTTTATGGATCGGCTAAACGTGGAGCTTCAATGACAGCTTACAATCGTGTTGATGATGCAGTAATAATGAATCATGAAAAGTTTATGGAACCAGATTATGTATTTGTAATAGATCCAGCGTTAACAATAACAACAGATGTTACTATAAATCATAAAGAGACAACGAAGTATATTATTACTACTCACCTAAGTACGGAGGAGCTTGTAAAGCTTCAACCAAAGCTAGAGGGCAAAGAAGTTTATACAGTTGATTGTATTAAGATTGCTCAAGAGACTATTGGCCGTCCTATTCCAAATACTCCAATGCTTGGTGCATTTATGAAAGTTTCTGGTATGTATGATGCAGATTTCTTTAAAGAAAACATGAAAAGAGTTCTTGTAAAATTACCACAAAAAATAATCGATGCTAATATGCTTGCTATTCAGCGCGCGTATGACGAAGTGAAATAAGGAGCGAATGATGGCAAACACAGGATGGAATGAATTTGAAATAGGAGCTATGCTTCGTTCATTTGATGGTGTAGCACCTACAGAGATTGCTACAACACATCAAGAGGATCGTGCATACTCGGCTAACAACTCTTTTACGGCTAGCGTAGCTGACTGGAGACTTGAAAAACCAGTTTTTAACAAAGACTTTTGTATAGATTGTCAATTTTGTTGGATCTTTTGTCCAGATATGTCAATTATCTCTCGTGATAAAAAGATGATTGGTGTTGATATGGATCACTGTAAGGGTTGTGGTATTTGTGTGGAAGTATGTCCTACAAATCCAAAATCACTTTTAATGTTTGCTGAACACGCAAATGAAGAAGAAGAATTGGCTCAATGGCCTGCTAAAGAAGAGGAGACAAAATAATGGCATTTGATAAAATGGACCTAAGAGAAACTGAAGTTTGGGATGGTAATCATGCTGCTGCTCAAGCTTTAAGACAGTGTCAAGTAGACGTTGTTGCTGCTTATCCTATTACACCATCAACTCCTATCGTTGAAGGTTATGCAAAATTTCAATCTGACAACTATGTTGAGGGTGAATTTGTAATGGTTGAATCTGAACATGCTGCAATGTCAGCTTGTATCGGTTCAGCTGCTGCTGGTGGACGTGTTGCAACTGCAACATCTTCTCAGGGTTATGCGCTTATGGTTGAGACATTATATCAAGCAGCAGGTATGCGTTTACCAATCGTTTTAAATGTTGTAAACCGTGCTTTAGCTGCTCCATTAAATGTTAATGGTGACCATTCAGATATGTATCTTGGACGTGATAGCGGTTGGATTCAATTCGACGCGTTTTCTCCTCAAGAAGCTTATGACTTAAACTTTGTAGCGTTTAAAGTTTCAGAAGATCATGATGTTAGAATTCCAGCAATTGTAAATCAAGATGGTTTTATGACTTCACATACTGCACAAGGTGTTCAAACTTTAACTGATGATGAAGGTTATAACTTTGTTGGTGAGTATAAGCCAATGAACGATATGCTAGATTTTGAACATCCAGTAACTCATGGTGTTCAAACTGAAGAAGATTGGCATTTTGAGCATAAAGCTCGTCAACACAACGATATGATGACAATGGTTCCAGGTAAAATTGATGAAGTATTTGCTGATTTTGCTAAATTAACAGGTCGTCAATATAATAAAGTTGAACGTTACGATATGGATGACGCTGAAGTAGCTGTTGTTTGTATGGGAACATCTGTTGAAACTGCTCGTGAAGTTGCAACTGAGATGAGAGCTAAAGGTATTAAAGCTGGTGTTGTAGGTATTAGAGTTTTACGTCCAGTTCCATTTATGGAGATTGCTGCTGCACTTAAAGATGTGAAAGCTGTTGCTGCACTTGATCGTTCAGCTCCAGGTGGTGCTGCTGGTATGTTATTTAATGAAATCTCTGGTGCATTATTTAACACTGACACTAAAATGTTACTTTCTGGTTATATCTATGGTCTTGGTGGTCGTGATTTAACGAAGAAACATTTAGTAGATCTTTACAATGAACTTTTAGCAAACGCTGAAGCTGGTAAAGTATTAACTCAACAACAACAGTTTATCGGTGTTCGTGGACCGAAACTAGCTTATTTATAGGAAATTTTTATGAGTGAAATGAAAAAAATAAAAAACTTAAAAGAGTTTTCAACATCTGCTGACCGTTTTGAGGGAGCTAACCTTTTATGTCCAGGTTGTGCTCACTCTATTATTGTTCGTGAAGTTTTAAATGCTACTAATGATGATTTAGTTCTTTCAGCTTCAACGGGTTGTCTTGAAGTTTGTACTGCTGTTTATCCATATACATCTTGGGATGCTTCTTGGATTCATATCGGTTTTGAAAACTCATCAACTGCTGTTGCAGGTGCTGAAGCGATGCATAAAGCTTTAAAAACTAAAGGTCGCCTAAAGCAACCAGATCGTAACCCTAAGTTTGTAGCTTTTGGTGGTGATGGTGCATCTTACGATATCGGTTTCCAGTGGATCTCTGGTTGTATGGAAAGAAATCACGACATGATGTATGTTGTTCTTGACAATGAAGTATACGCAAATACAGGTGGACAACGTTCATCTTCAACTCCAATAGGTTCAAGTGCAACAACTTCACCTGCTGGTAGCATCTCTTATGGTGAGAAGATGAATAAAAAAGATATGATGGGAATCATGGCTGCACATAATATTCCATATACAGCACAAGTTGCTCCAAATAAATGGAAAGATATGGTTAAGAAGATCCAAAAAGGTTTTGCAACTGAGGGTTCTGTATTTATTAATGCTGTTTCTCCATGTACAACTGAGTGGAAATTCGATCCAAAAGACACTATGGCATTAACTGATCTTTCAACTGATTCATTAGTATTCCCACTATATGAAGTAATTGACGGTAAAGAGTGGAATATCACTTATAGACCTAAAAACGTTGTTCCAGTTGAAGAGTATTTAGCTGCACAGGGACGTTTTAAGCATCTATTTAAAGATGAGTATAAACACTTAATCAAAGAGTGGCAAACTCGTGTTGATGAGAATTGGGCTTATTTAAACCGTCGCGAAGAAGCGCGCGTTTAAGAAGTTCTATCTTCAGCGCAATTTGCGTCCAACTCAGACACGGCATACTTTCGTATAGCCTTAGTCTGAGTTAAACACAACTTACATCAAATCTAAAATTTTTTAGATTTCTCTTTTTCAATTAACATCAATCAAAAAATGATAAAATTACAACAACAAAATTAAGGAATTTTAACATGCCATTATTAGACTCTTTTACAGTAGATCATACAATTATGCCAGCACCAGCGGTTCGTCGTGCCAAGGGGATGAAGACGCCATCTGGAGATGATATTACAGTTTTTGATTTGCGTTTTGTTAAACCAAATAGAGAAATACTCTCTTCTGAAGGTATCCATACTTTAGAGCATCTTTTTGCTGGTTTTATGCGTGATCATTTGAACTCTAAAAAAGTTGAGATTATAGATATATCACCTATGGGTTGTCGTACTGGTTTTTATATGTCGGTTTTAGGAACTCCAAGTGAGAAAAAAGTATCTAAAGCTTGGAAAGCATCTATGCAAGATATTTTAAAAGTAAAGCGTAAAAAAGATATTCCTGAGTTAAATATCTATCAGTGTGGCACATATAAGATGCATTCACTTAGAGATGCAAAAAACATAGCAACAGATGTTTTAGAGCATGGAATAGGAATCATGGATAATGAATTACTTCAATTAGATCTTTCAAAAGTGGGAGCTTAGATTATGTTTATTTTACTGCCAATGGATGTTGAAGATACAGAAGAAGCAAAATTAGTTCCTCTCAATGATGTAAAAATATGGGCTCAACTACAAATAGAAGAGGGTAGAGTTGTTGGGATAAAACACTCTTTAGAGAAAGATGGATTTGAGAATTTTAGTGAGTGTGTAGTTGTTGTGAATGATAATGAATACGTTTGGCCATTTATGGAGTTATCTATGATGGTTTTAGTTGCACATACTCAAAGATATATAGATGATATTGTTGAAGCATATATCTTTAAAGAACTTCACGATTTAGCTTATTAAACATGTCTGATTTAAAACAATTTTTAGAGCTTTTTAACCCTTATCCTGGCAATAGTTATCTCGAGATAAGCAGTGGTACTAGTGAGACAACTATTGCGCTCCAAGAGCTATTAAATGGAGTAGATGGCAGTTTAGATTTAGTGATTTATAGTGATGATAAGAGTGATTTAAAAGAGCAGTTTCCTAACTCAAAAGTTCAACAGATAGATGACCTATCTAAACCTTTTCGAGCGATGCCAAGAAGTGCTGACATAGTAATTTTAAAAGATTTCTTTCATCTTCATAAAAACCAAGATATGATTATTAAAACAGCTTATACAGCATTAGCAAATACAGCAGATATAATTATTATGGAAAAAAAAGGTATTATGGATATAGAGGCAACTTATGAGATGCTAGAAAGATTAGAGTTTCGTGCATCTAATCTTATAGAGGTCTTACCTGAATATGATTTAATAATGGCTAAGAAGATGCATATGTGGGGTAATGGTCTATAGTGTTTAATGATAAGCTCCACACAATGACACTAAGTGATGATGGTTCCTATACAGCTTACTCAAAAGAGTATGATGAACATTATCACTCCACAAAAGATGGTGCTTTATATGAGTCTTTAGTGAAACATATAGAACCTGCTTTTAAAGTAAAAAAAAATCTTGATAATATATATATTTTAGATATATGTTACGGTTTAGGTTTTAATACTCTTACTACTCTTTATTATCATAAGCAGAACAGTTTAAACTCTAAACTTTATATATACTCTCCCGAACTTGATAGTTCCCTTGTTACATCCCTTATAAATTTTGAATATCCAGAGGAGTTTGAAGAGTTTAGGGTCATTATTGAAACTCTCTCCCAAGAGGGTGTCTATGAAGATGATACTTTTTATATTGAGATTTTTTTGGGAGATGCTCGTGAGTATATTCAAAGATTTCAAAATAGTTTTGATATAGTCTACCAAGATGCTTTTTCTCCTAGTTCAAATCCAACTCTTTGGACACAAGAGTATTTTCGTGATATTAAAAAGAGTATGAAATATGATGGAGTTTTAACAACATACTCTATCGCACTCGCAACACGTTTGGCACTTTATGAAAATGGATTTTATATCTATCTTAATGTTGGAAACAGCTATAGAGATGCAACAGTAGCCTCTTTATCTAAACTAACTCAGTTTAAAGTTGTAGATATACAACACAAAATAGCTTGTAATCCAAAAGCTAAATCTTTAAGAGACTGATTTTTAGTTTTTTAAAAGGTTTATAAGATATAATTTTGCCCTAACAAATATTTGCCGACATAGCTCAGTTGGCTAGAGCAGCTGATTTGTAATCAGCAGGCCCGGGGTTCAAATCCTCGTGTCGGCACCATCTTTCTAACTTATTTCAAAAAATCAATTTAAAATCAAAATGCTATAATTAAAAAAATAATTTTTATATAAGGCAAATAATGTTCAAAAATAATCTAGCTTATGAAGCAAGTGCTGGAAGTGGGAAAACTTTTATGCTTGTTGTACGTTATCTTAGTCTTCTTTTCAAGGGTGCAGAACCCTCTAAAATATTAGCACTTACTTTTACAAATAAAGCAGCTTTTGAGATGCAAGAACGGATAGTCCTGACACTAGAGGAGCTTGATGTTCGTGGTGAACTAGATGAGATAGTAAAAGTTACAGGTTTTACAAAAGAGTTTTTACTTCAAAATCGTCAAAAACTTTTAAATGAGTTTTTAAATTCTAACTCAAAAATTATGACTATCGATAAATTTTTTACACAGATATTAAGAAAATTTTCTCTTTATGCTTCACTTATGCCCGATTTTTCTACTTTTGGTTCACAACATGAGTTAAAACTTTTATCTCGTTTTTTAAAAGAGGTAACTGTTGCAGGAAAGAGGGATATGTTAATAACTCTTTCACTGCAATCAAAAAAACGTTTGAGTGATATTTTTATACTGCTTGATGAATTTTATACAAAAAAACAGGAACTCTCCCATATAAAATTTAAACAGCAACCTTTTTGGAAGTTTCAAGAGAGTGCTATGAGTGAGTTGGCTCTGCTAAAGGCTATCGTTGATAGATGTGATGAAGCTTCCTCTACTGTTAAAAAATCTGTTATAGTTGAAAACTTTGAGGAGCTTATATTAAAGAGTTGGCTCTCTCGAGAATCTCTTAATTATAGAACATTTTCAAAGTGCTATACTCCCGATATGGATATTCATCTTGTTAATATTCAAAATGCTATCAAAGAGTATCATAGTGCTAAAGAGCAAAACTTCTTCTATGCACTCAATGAACTTGTAGCTATCTATGAAAAATCAAAAAAAGCACTTTATAGTGATGATAGTGAACTCTCTTTTACTGATGTAACAGTTTTGGTACATTATCTTTTAAAAGAGCGAGTTGATAGTGAGTTTTTATATTTTAGACTTGATGCAAATATAGAGCATATTCTTTTAGATGAGTTTCAAGATACAAGTATTTTACAGTATGAGATTTTAAAACCACTCATAGAGGAGATAACAGCAGGTGAGGGTGTTTTTAGTGATGGAAGTTTCTTTTTTGTAGGAGATGTGAAACAATCTATCTACCGTTTTCGTGGGGGTGTTTCTGCTCTGTTTACAACTGTACAAGAGGAGCAAAATACAGAGGTAGAACAGCTTTTAACAAACTATCGTTCTCAAAGAGAGGTGATAGAGTTTGTCAATAGAAGTTTTGAAAATAAGATAAAAAACTATATCCATCAAAAAGTAAGAGCAGAAGCAGATAATGGTTATGTAGAGATTATAGATAGTGAAGAACCTTTAGAGGAGACTCTCAAACAGGTAAAAAAACTTATAGAGCTTGGAGCAGACCTTAATGAGATAGCTATTTTATGTACAACAAATGGCGATGGAGAGGCGATAAAACAGCTACTTCAAGAGCAAAAGATAGAAGTTGTAACAGAAACAACTACAAAACTTATAAATCAAAAAAGTGTAAAAGCTATTTTAGAGTATCTTAAATATCTTTACTTTAACGAAGAGATATATAGACATAATTTCTTTGCTCTTTTAAATCAAAATATTCGTCCTATTCCTAAAGTTGATTTTAATAGTTCTCCTCTTTTTGATATCGTTAAACAAGCTATCGATAGATACTCTCTTTTTCAAGATGATTTTCATCTCATACGTTTTTTAAATGTGATAGGAAAATATAGTGATATTGAAGCACTTCTTTTTGAGTATGAACGTTTAGATGTTAGTGCTGCTGCATCAGATCTGAGTGGTATTCGGATTTTAACGGTGCATAAATCTAAAGGTTTAGAGTATGAGCATGTTATAGTGATGGATAGACTAAAAAAAGCTCCTCCTGCACGTGATGCTATCATCTATGAGTATGATAATATTAAGTTACAAAACCTTTATCTTCGTATCAAGGGTAGAGATGCATTAGATAGTAACTATGCAGATGCACTTACTAAAGAGAGAGAGTTAGTTATAGAGGATAGTTTAAATGCTCTGTATGTTGCTTTTACAAGAGCAAAAGAGAATCTTTTTATTATTAAAAAATCTAAAGACTCTGTATTTGGGATATTAGATCTCAAAAAGGACTCTTTTGGAGAGTTGAATTGTGTGATAAAAAAAGATTTAAAGGATAAAACTGAGTATAAACCGTTGGAGTATAGATCTTTTTATTATGGAACACAAAGTGATATTTTAGTATTGGAGGAGAAACAAGATGAGGATTTACAATCTATAAATTTTGGTTTAGCGATGCACTATATGTTGGAGATGCTTGGTGATTTTAGTGTTGCAAGTATTGCCGATGCCAAAGATATGATGGTTAATAAATTTGGATACTCTTTAGAGAGTGATGAGATAAAAGATATAGAAAATAGAGTCAATCGTTTATTAAACCATAAAGAGTTTCTAGCTTTAACAGAGGGAAGTTGCTATAAAGAAAAAGCTATTAGATATAAAGATAATCTTCGTTATATCGACCTCTTAGTAAAACAGGAGAGTGGTATCTGGAGTATTATCGATTATAAAAGTTCTATAAGCTTCTCAAAACATCACCTAAAGCAAGTTCGTTACTATATGAATGCTATAAGAGAGATAACCGGTGATGAAGTTGAGGGGTATATCTGTTATCTCTTAGAGGATGAGGTTAAGTTATCTTCTATCTCTTGATGCATTACGATTATTAGAGTTACGACCTCTACTATTGCCACCACGAGGTTTATTTCTAGCTCCACGATTTCCACCCATATTTATAGGTTCTGCTTGGATTGATGGATCTGGTTTGAACCCTTTTTCCCATACTTTAGGAATATCTTTTTTAATAAGTTTTTCAATATTTGCTAAAAACTCATCTTCATCAACACATACAAGAGAGATAGCTTCTCCCTCATTACCAGCACGACCTGTTCGCCCTATACGGTGAACATAATCTTCACTTACGTTTGGAAGTTCAAAGTTTACAACATGGGGGAGTTGGTCTATATCTATTCCACGAGCAGCTATATCTGTTGCTACTAGAACTCTTACTTTGCCATCTTTAAAATCTGCTAATGCTTTAGTTCTTGCATTTTGACTTTTGTTACCGTGAATAGCTGCTGATGTAATTCCATCCTTATCTAGTTGTCCACTCAAACGGTTTGCACCATGTTTTGTTCGTGTAAATACTAAAACTTGTTTCCATTTTCCTCTGTTTATAAGGTGTGTTAAAAGTTCACGCTTACGAGTTTTATCAACATGATAAACAGCTTGTTTTACTATCTCACTTGAAGTGTTTCGTCTTGCTACTTCTATAAGAGAGGGAGCGCGAAGAAATTTTTCTGAGAGTTTTTTTATCTCATCGGAGTATGTTGCTGAAAAGAGAAGAGTTTGGCGCTCTTTTGGTAAAACAGCTATCACTTTTTTAATATCATTTACAAATCCCATATCGAGCATTCTATCCGCTTCATCAAGGATTAAAAAATCTACTTTAGAGAGATTGATAGTTTTTTGTGAGATATGATCAAGTAAACGTCCAGGTGTTGCTACAACTATATCTACTCCACGACGAAGAGCAGTTATCTGAGGATTTATCTTTACTCCACCAAATATTACAGCTGATTTATAGGGAAGATGTTTTCCATATAAACGTACACTCTCTTCAACTTGAGATGCTAGTTCACGTGTTGGAGTTAAAATAAGAGCTTTAACATGATGTGCTTTTTTCTCTTTTGATGGTTTTGCACGGTGAAGAAGTTCAAGCATAGGAAGTGTAAAACTAGCTGTTTTTCCAGTTCCAGTTTG
>JAYEGK010000111.1:0-3193 GCA_034716265.1 Campylobacterota bacterium | reverse complement strand
GCATCAACCGTTGTTACTGCAATTTTCGCAGCTTCAAAATCTCCAGTATGACCTACCATATCACCATTTGCGAAGTTTACTACTACAAAATCACAACTATCATCCATAGCACTTATAACAGCTTTTCCAACTGCAACTGCACTCATCTCTGGTTTCATATCGTAAGTTTTTACATCAGGAGATGGGATTAAAACTCTTGTTTCATTTTCATAAGGTTCATCTATTCCACCATTTAAAAAGAAGGTAACATGTGCATATTTTTCTGTTTCAGCAGTATGGAGTTGTCTTAAACCTTTTGAAGCGATAACTTCTGCTAATGTATTTTTAGGAGCCTCTTTTTTAAACATCACTGGATAATTAAAAGATTTATCATACTCTGTGATTGTTGCTATATTAAGATTTATATGATGTTTAGGAAAACCTTCAAAATCCTCCTCACCTAATGCTGTTACCATCTCTCTCATTCTATCACTACGATAGTTAATAGTTAAAACACTATCTTTATCTTGCATCCCTTCATAACCCTCAAAAGCAGTAGGCTCAATAAATTCATCTGTTTCCCCCTGTGCATAAGAGTGACCAACATAACCATGTGGATCCCAATCTGTTTTTGGAGTTGCATCTACCATCGCTTCATATCCACGCTGTATACGTTCCCAACGATTATCTCTATCCATAGAGTAAAAACGTCCCGAAATAGTGGCGATAGTTATATTTTCGTTAAGATGCTCTTGCACTTTAGAGATATATTTTTGTGCTGAAGTTGGAGAAACATCTCTTCCATCGGTTATAAGATGTAAAAATACTTTTTTTCCATTTTTAGATGCAATATCTGCTATCCCCATAAAGTGGTCAATATGAGAATGCACACCACCATCACTTAATAAACCGATAAGATGTAATCTCTCAGATGCTTTTAAAAGATCTTTTAAAACTTCATTTTCCTCTAAACTATTTTCACTTAAAGCTAAAGAGATTTTCACTAAATCTTGATACAAAACACGACCACTTCCAATACTCATATGACCAACTTCAGAGTTCCCCATCTGTCCCTCTGGAAGTCCAACACTTAAACCAAAAGTATCTATTAAAGAGTGAGGTGTCTCTTTAAAGAGTTTGTCATATGTTGGCTTAGTAGCGCTATAAAATGCATTATTTTGGGTTTTTGGACTAAAACCGATACCATCTGTTATAACTAATATAGTTTTTTTGCTCATATTTTTCCTTTATAAAGAAAGATTTTCAGGATTATACTATAATATCATTTTTACTCATAAATCACATCTTAATTTTAGGAAATAACTTGCTTTATTGGTTACATAATTTTTTAGATATTAATCTTCTGGGCTATATCTCTATTCGAGGTGGTATAGCTTTTTTTATCGCTCTGTTTTTTACACTTTTTTTAATGCCTTTATTCATAAGATGGGCGCAACGTACATCAAGTGTACAACCTATAAATGAGTGGGCTCCCAAAAGACATAAGGAAAAAGTTTCCACTCCTACTATGGGAGGTATAGTTTTTATAACAGCAACTATTTTAGCATCTCTATTGACCATAAAATTTTCAAATATTTATGCGATAGGAGCTTTACTTACTTTAGTTTTGTTTGCTTTTATAGGATTTCAAGATGATTATGCAAAAATAAGAAAAAATGAAAACCTCGCAGGATTAAAAGCAAGAACTAAACTGTTTTTACAGGTGATTTCATCACTTATTATATCACTCTACCTATTTTTACTAGCAGGTTTTAATACAGAACTCTATGTTCCATTTTTAAAAACACCTGTTATGGATTTTGGTATATATGCCATTATCTTTTGGATGTTAGTCATCGTTTCAACTTCAAATGCGGTAAACTTAACAGATGGACTAGATGGACTTGCAACTGTTCCCTCTATCGCAGCTTTGACATCATTTAGTATCATTATCTATATAATAGGAAATATAAATCTCAGTTCCTATCTTTTGATGCCAAGTTTTAATATTGGGGAAGTTGCAATTGTTGCTGCTTCACTCATAGGCGCATTGACTGGTTTTTTATGGTACAACTCCCATCCTGCGGAAGTGTTTATGGGAGATAGTGGTTCTTTAACTATTGGTGCTTTTTTAGGCTATCTTGCCATCATCTCAAAAAGTGAGATTTTACTGCTTCTTATCGGTTCTATTTTTGTTATAGAAACATTATCTGTAATACTCCAAGTAGGTTCTTATAAACTTCGTAAAAAAAGAGTTTTTTTAATGGCACCTATTCATCACCATTTTGAGATGAAAAATTGGCATGAAAATAAAATAATTGTAAGGTTTTGGATAATAGCAATTTTGTCAAATCTTATAGCTCTTATTAGCCTAAAGATCAGATAATGAGAAGAGTATCTTTATTTGGCTATGGTGCTACAACAAAAGCTATTGCAAAACTTATTCCAGATGCTATATTTTATGATGATAAATGTAGCAAACCATTTAGTGATGAAAATGGCTACAAAATAAAACCATCCTCCGAATTTAATCCCAACTATTCAGATTTAGAGATAACATCCCCTGGCATACCACCCTTTAATCCCCTAATAAAACAAGCAAAAAACTTGATAAGTGAATATGACTATTTTACTGATACTAAAGCATTACAGGTTTGGATTAGTGGTACAAATGGTAAAACTACAACAACCCAGATGATGCAACATCTTTTAAAAGATAAAGGTTCTCAAGAGGGTGGAAATATAGGAACACCTGTTGCAGAGTTAAATCCAGATGCAAATATTTGGATACTTGAGACTAGCTCTTTTACTATGCACTATACAAATATCGCAAAACCCAACATCTATATCCTACTTCCCCTAACACCAGACCACCTAAGTTGGCACGGAGATATGGAGCAATATATCCAATCCAAACTCAAACCCATCACAATGATGCAAGAGGGAGAGATAGCTATTATTCCCCATAAATATAGAGATATTAAAACGGATGCCTATATTATTACCTACCAAAACAATGAAGATATAGCAAGAGAGTTCGAAATAGATATAAACCAAGTCAATTTTCAGGGAGCTTTTTTAAGTGATGCCCTTCTAGCTATGGCTGTGGATAAAATAGTTTTTGATAGAGTAGATTATGAAAAAATAAACTCATTCACTCTTGATCCCCATCGTCAAGAGGAGTTAAGAGACTTTAAAAATAGATTGTGGGTAA
>JAYEGK010000110.1:0-3205 GCA_034716265.1 Campylobacterota bacterium | reverse complement strand
AGCGAGTATCGCTTGTGAAAATGTTACAGTTTTAGGTTTTGTTTCGTCAAATCCACGAGTTTGAATAAAGTTCATATTTTTCTCTCTATTTTATTTTTGAAATTATATCTAGTTTATTTAAAAAGTCTGATAGGGTTTATATGAAAAGATTTTTGAGTTACTTCAAATATAAGTTCATCACTTACTCTTCCTATCGCATACCCCTTCTTAATCTTCACACCTTTTTTGATATTTTTTTGAATTCTAGATAGGTTGGCATAGATTGTATGTAAACCATTTTTATGCTCTACAATCACAATATTGTTTAAAACTGCTGTTTTATCTGCATAGATAACTTTTCCATTAAACACTGTTCTTACTTTCGCATCTCTAGTTTTTGGTTTCAAAGAGATAGACTCATTAAAAATTTTAATTCCATAGATGGGGTCTGTATAAGTACCATATTTTTTTGTTATGGTGTATGATTTTAATGGAGCTATCGTTTTACTTCCAGAGTATTTTTTTGTTTTTACCGATTTGTAACTACTAGCATGTTGTTTTACTTTAGGAAGATCTGTATTTAAAAACTTCTTTCTACTTTCAAATGCTTTTTTTCTTGCCCTCTCCTCTTTAGCTTTTTTTACTCTATCAATTTTAATAATATTTAATCCAGCTAAAGTTTTTTTCAATGTATCCTGTTTAGATAAAAGTTTTTTTAGCTCCATCTTATAATTAAACTTATCATTATTTAATTTTTGCAAAGCTTTTTTATTTGCTTTTTGAACTGCAAGAACATCTTTTCTTTTTATATCGATAGTTTTGATAGATTTTTTCAATTTATCTCTATCTTTATTTAAACTATCGATATCTTTGGAGTTCGCATAAAAAACATCATTTAACTCTTTTACCTCTTTTCTAGAGTTTTTCAACACTTTTTTTAACACCTCAAACTCTATTAGAGAGTCTATATCCACACTATGTTCCTCTTGGACAATAAGAGAGAGTGTAATAGTTTGAGCTATATAAAAAACAAGATTTTCCTCTACTTTCTTCTGTTTATTTTGTAGTTTTTCTTGAGAGCTATTTAATAAAAGCAGTTTTTTATTATTACTTTTATAAGTTTTCTCTTTAGTTTTCAATATACGTTTCAATTTTTTAAGATATTTACTCTGTTTATTAACCTCCTCTCTTTGACGTAAAATAGCCTTGGCATTATATGCCATCTTTTTATTGAGAGAGTTATGGTTTTTACTGAAACTACTTAATTTACTGCTTGTTTTACCTATCTTTGCATCTATATCATCTTTAGCAAATAATAAAGGAAAAATCAAAATGAGACTCAAAATTAAACGTATCATACCTCTTCTTTATGTCCAACAGCTATCAGTAAAGCTAATATAATAGATAACATAACAGATATTACTAAAAGAGAGAGAATATCAGAAAAGGAGGTAAAAACAGTAACCTTAATCCCTATCATCTCAAACTCTTTTAGTAACCAATCACTCGATGCAAAATATTTAAATAGAGAAAAAGTTATAAAAGTAGCGATAATTGCATCGGTAATAGCTAAACGAAAAAGTATCATAGAACGCAACCATAATGGCGCACCAAATAATCGCATAACATTCATTCTATCACTATGGTTAAATTGCCATATTTTCAACTCTTTAATAATTAAAAGTGTTGTTACGATAAAGATAGTAATGGAAAGAACTGCTATAATATTTTTAAAAAGTAGTAAGAGTTTATAGGTAACATCTAAATTATTGATAAAATTTTCCACTTTCATAATAGATTTATTCTCTAATAGTTTTTGAGTTATCTCCTTTATCTCTGTTGGTGTTGGATATTTATTAAGTTTTATCTTATAAAATTTAGGAAGTGTTACTTTGAGAAGTTCTATATTTTTTTTACTAATACCTGTATCCAATCTTGCTATCACATCATCTGGGGAGAGTGCGATAATAGAGGAGAGAGATGGGTCAATAGTAGATATATCTTTCTCTGAGATAATAGTTTTACTAACGATAACAATAGAGTAATCCTCTAATAAATTCTGTTCATAAGAGTGAATAGATCTATCTACAATGACAAATACCTGTATTGAAAATAGAATACTTACTAATGCTAAGACTAAAGAGAAATGATTTTTAATTAACTTCATTAACCATTCCATGTTCAATATTAAAGTGCTTATATGCTATCTTCATCGTTTCAGGAATATGGTGAGTTACAACGATAACCGTAGTTTTTAACTGTGTTGTTGCACCCTCTAAAAGATTCCAAATAAGTTCAGAGGAGTAATCATCAAGATTACCAGTAGGCTCATCCGCTAAAATAAGTATAGGGTTATGAGAAAGAGCTCTTGCCATCGCAACACGTTGTTGTTCCCCACCACTTAACTCTCTAGGAAACTTTCCTATCTGATGATTTAATCGAACATGTTTTAACAGACTATCTACTTGATTATTAGTAACTGTTCTATCATAACCGTTGATAATAAGAGGTAGCATAATATTTCTCTCAATTGTCCACTCTTTAACAAGCTTATAATCTTGAAATACTATACCGATATGGCGTCGTAAAAAGTTTAATTTTTTTGTACTTACACCATTAAGTTCCACTCCACCAACCATTAAACTTCCCGACTTTGCTTTTAAGGAACCATATAATGATTTTAAAAGTGTAGATTTACCACTACCACTCGTACCTGTGATAAATACAAAACTCCCACTATTTACTGAGAAACTTGCTTTATTTATAATAACTTCATTGTCAGAATAGGATAAGGTTACATTTTCAGCAATAATAACTTTATCCATTCAAAACCTCATCTAAAAACTTATGCGCTATTAAATTACTTTTTGATTTTAAAGGAAGTGCTGGATAATAGAAACTACTATCATCCTTAATAACAAGATAAAGGTGTTCAGGTCTATCAAAACTTCCCATAGAGAGACGTAACATAATACCACTTTCTAATATATAAGCTCTCTCAAAATGGATAAAACCGTTATTAAACTTTGAAGTAGTTCCATGTAAAGCTAATAGCTTTTCATAGTTTAATCCATGTTGAGTAAATTCAAAACTCCCCTCTAAAGATAATGGTTGGGAACTCTCTTCATTTATCATCGTTAAATCATAAATATTTTTTTCCATCTTTTTCCATCTATCTTCATACTTAGAGCTTATCGCTATCTCTCTATTTTTATTTATATTTAAT
>JAYEGK010000109.1:0-3230 GCA_034716265.1 Campylobacterota bacterium | reverse complement strand
TATCTTTAACTATAGTGTTTATTCTTTTGAGTAGATTTTTTGCATTGGTATCACTCTTGTAGAGTTCACTCAACCACTCTCTAAGCCTAGATATAGGACTATTATCACATCTATATGCCTCTATAGTGTGGATAAAGTCTTGTATATTTGCTTCATCTTCTTTATGCAAATAATACGCTCCAAAATCACATCTTATAGAACATTTATCATTAGTAATAGTCAGCTCATCCTCTACAAACTTATCCCAATTTTGATAGTGTGAGCCTTGGATATTGTGAAACATCAAACAGGATTGTACTCTACTAGAGTGATTTTTAGCCACTCCACACAGAGCTTCAGCCAAATCTACGGCATAGTGAAATGGGTATTTTTCATTGCAGTAGGCTATCCCTGCACAGGCGGTTAACGCCCCTATATTTTTTGTATTTTCTTCAAAGTCTTTTAGAAATGATTGGGTAAAAGATAAGGCATCATTAGCATTACAAATGACTGTAACATCATCACCACCTAAAATAATATCTCTTACTTCTTTACCCTCTTTAGCAAATTTAAATGCTTCTTCTGTTGCTTCATTTAACTTTAAAGAGAACTCATTAAGCTCTAATCCACAAACTTCTTTTAGTTTTGGAATAAGTTTACCTAGACCATTTCCATCTATGTGAATAACAGCTATTTTGCCTTTGCCATTTGATAAATCTTTTAACTCTTTATATCGCTCATCCTTTTCAATATTTTTATATATTTTTAGTTTTTGAAAAGTCGCCCTATCTTCATCTTTTGCAATAGCAGGTCTAGCCGTTTTGGGGTTTAGTTTCATAAGATTAATACTCATATCAAGGGGGATAGAGGGCTTGTTTCTTTGAATTTTAAGCTTTTTTTCTAGCTCTTCAATGGCTTTTTCTTGCGTCGCAAACATTTCTTTCATCTCTACTACAGCTTGTGAGAGTGTAATGCCATAGGCTTTTTGTTGAATAAATTTAGAAAAAATAAGTAAAAACTCTCTTAACGCTTTTTCATCATCAAAAATCGCTTTGATATTCCCTGCTGCATTCAATAAGATATTTTCATCTTTTAAATGTGAAATATCTCTAAAATCACTAGCTATACCTTTGACAATCTCACTAGCCCCCACTATCTCCTGAAGCTTATTGGTCTTGAAGATAAAATCCTGTATCCCCTGCACACTCGCACCATATAAGTATCTACCCATCACCACACCTCCACAAATTTCATTGAGAGTCATTATAGCACCAAAAGATAAAATCATATATCGTTCAATAAATTTTATAGATTAAATGTGTCAATAATTGGTGCTATTTCCTAACGCACCGCCTATCACGCATAAAGAACAACATACCAACTTCAAAGATATTTCAATCCCCTATATGTCGGGTCATAATTTTTTTTGCGGGAAATATTGTACTTACCTTAAGTGAGTTTCAATCCCCTATATGTCGGGTCATAATGAGCAGTCAGTTGTGGTTAGTTTCGAGATAACTTGTTTCAATCCCCTATATGTCGGGTCATAATCTTTGCGGATTTCTTGCAAGATAGAGATGTAAATATGTTTCAATCCCCTATATGTCGGGTCATAATACAAGTAATGAGGCACACTAGGAATAAACTATAAAGGTTTCAATCCCCTATATGTCGGGTCATAATCTTACAGATGCAAACGGTGCAGATTGAGTAAATCCGTTTCAATCCCCTATATGTCGGGTCATAATAATAAATAGCGAGATTTATTTTTATAAGCTTATTATTGTTTCAAACCCCTATATGTCGGGTCATAATGAAAGTCTTAGCTGTAATTTATTAAAGGATTTAAGAGTTTCAATCCCCTATATGTCGGGTCATAATTTTGTCACCTTTACTTAACTCTCCTAACTTCTTTTGTTTCAATCCCCTATATGTCGGGTCATAATAACTTTGGCTGTAGAATATGTATACGATGCAATATGGTTTCAATCCCCTATATGTCGGGTCATAATCTACCGAAAAAGTAAATTACACAGTTTCTTTAAATTGTTTCAATCCCCTATATGTCGGGTCATAATTTTTTACGGATGATAAAGATGTTGAGTTTAAAGCTCTGTTTCAATCCCCTATATGTCGGGTCATAATTCAGAGGTCTCTACTATCTTGAAGATATCATCAGGTTTCAATCCCCTATATGTCGGGTCATAATGAAAGCTAAATGGGCATCTCTTAAAAACAGTGGTGTGTTAAAGAACGGTTTTATGGGCATTTGGATTTTTTTTTCCAAGTGATTGGGTTTATTATAGATTATTTTACCTTAATAGTACCAAGCCCCATGACCGTCTGTTTGCCTACACCCAAGACTTCACCTAGTTTTAGTAGATGGTAGCTTTTTGGGTCGAGGTCTTTGATGATGATTTGACCCATGATACCATCCATATTCATCTTACTCTTTTGGCGGTTGCTTTTTCTTACGAGGGTTTGGTGGTGCAAGGTGTGGGAGACGACACTGTAGCTTGGAGTATAGTCAAGTTTTGCATACGCCTCACCCTTGTATATTTGTCTATAGCGTTGATGTATAGAGCGTAGTATATCTACTGGTTCAACGCTGTCACGAAGCAGTCTGTTCTCTTTTTTTATGCGTAGTGGAGAGGTAAGTGTTAAGGTGAGTTCAGACGCTTTAGTCGTTGTCTCAAAAACCGTAGGTACCACCCCTTCTAAGTTAAACTTATCACCATCATAAATCAGTACATCACCGATGTGTATCGTAAAAGTATCAAATATTAAGTTACTTTTCATTAATCCAACTTCTGTTAACATCTTATGTATGGCACTCAATACATAAGGAAGACTCTTGCAACTCTTAGCAAACAAAAAGAGAGAAAAATCAAATGTATCTGATTCTAATGGTGCTTCAAACCTGTAGTTTTGGTAACCATTTTGAGCCTCATAAAAATCATAATAGAGACACTCCTTACTAGCAAAACACCCCTCACATTTGTAGGACGGATTGATGCACACTACCTTTTTGAGTGCATAACCAAAGGCACCTCTAAGCGTGGAGCCTATAAAAAGTGGGCTTTTATGTTTTGTCTTAATGTCAATGTCTATCTTATAGTACTCAATCACAAAGTATCCTTACATTAAAGTTCTTGAGAGTTCTTGCAAAACTCGGAAGTGCTGCTTCAGCTCCACCATTTGACGAGGCTAAAGCCATCGTTTCCTATGAGTTCTGAAAGAAGTATAGCTAT
>JAYEGK010000108.1:0-3246 GCA_034716265.1 Campylobacterota bacterium | reverse complement strand
GTTAAATAGTTCTGGATAGATAAGTATATGAAGAGCATCGATAGTTTGAACCGATTTTATATCTGCATGAAAATCATCATTATAAAGTTTTGCATCTATCCTTCCACCTACCACTTTTGTATGGATAGTAAGTTCTAAATTATCATCTTGTTTAAGCTGACCATCAATATCTACTCCACCCTTCATATGACGTTGTGTTACAAAGAAAAATTTATCTAAACTCGGAATTTGTGTTTTATAATCACTTACCAAAGAGCTATCTGCGATATTAAATCTTGCTCTTTTTATATCAAAGTTTACTAAAGAGGAATTAAAATCTACTTTAGTATCTACAATGTCACCATCTAAAATAGTAATAGTTTTAGCTTTAAATGTTGTTTGGGGCATCTTACTTTCAAACCCATAAGCTTTTGTTAAATATTTAGAATCTAATAATCCTTTTTTAATATTTGAGATAACAGTACCCTTTAAATTACCACTTCTTGCATCATTTATATCCACATCTAAAGAGAAGATAGCATCTGCATAATGGGGTTGTTTCAGCAGATAGAGAACTTTTTTCATTTTTAAATTTTTCATCGTTGCTTTTAGGGTAGCTGGTTCAAAATCTTTAAGAGTTGCAACAAAATGAGTATCTGATGATGCAAAATCACTTTTACCATCTACTACAAGTTTTTTCTCATCTCCTTTCACTTTTCCATTAACCCTAAATTCACCACGAATATCAACACCATATCTTATATCTGTTTTAAGTGATTGAGGAGTTACAACACCTGAAGAGGAGATTTTTGCAAGGTTTGAACGAAGAAGATAGTTATAATTTATCTTATCGCCTTGAAGTTTAGCATTCATATTCATACTAAAAGCAGTTTTTGGAAGTGTAATATTAAAATCATCTTTCATAACCTTAAGATCTATCTTCCCACCTTTACTTATAAGTAAAATATCTCCATCTAACTCATGGGGTTTAATATTTCTAAAATTTATATCAAGATTTATATCTGCTGAAGCATAACTATTTTGTTTTCCTAAATGTAAGAGTGAAACAAGTTTTGCATCTCTCACTTTAGCGATGATAGAGGTAGAGTTAAACTCTGTTAGTTCCACTTTATAAGTTGTTTTACTCTGAGCAACATCACTAACCCCCTCAACTTTTATAAACTTCATATCTCCATCAACAGTTCCATCTGTATGAAATCTTCCTTGAACAGGTAGTTGTGTTAAGGGTTCTAAATTTTCAAGTTTATTTAACTCTAGTTTATAGTTAACATTAAAAGATTGTTCTATAACTGAAAAATTACCATCAATAAAAACACTATTCTCTTTATCAATATCCAAACTGATACCAAAATCACTTAAACTTAAGGAGAAACTTCTAAGTTTACTATCAAGTTTTGTCTGCTTTTGTATCTCCTCTTCTATGAAAGGTTTAAGTAAATCGTTCCCTATCGATGTAAATAGAACAACATATATCATTGTAAGAAGAGTGGCCAATACTCCAATAAACCATTTTAAATATTTCATCTTTTTTCCTATATTAAACTCAATTTATGAAATATTACTCTACTAAACTTTAAAATCGTTCCAGTAGTTTTTATTTAACATATATGGATATACTACGGTTAAAAAAAGGCGAACAATGGAAGCTAAAGCTATCGTAACTGACACCTATCTTGACCCTAGTGAAATAGAGTTACATCTTAAAAATGTTGAATATATATTAATGGCAACTCCAGCACCAGAACACTTTAAAGGTACACCGATTCAGTTTACAATTTTTTTAAATACACAAGAGAGATTTCCAGATGAGATAAAAAGTGCTATTTTAGATAAATTTTTAGATGAAAACAGCATAACTAATCCTCAAGAGATTATGAGTCAACTAATGCCAGTAGGTTTTGGTAAAAGTACACAAGATACACCTATGCCTCTACTCCTTATAAAACCTGAAGATCAAAGAAGTATTCCAAATGCAGTTATGCATGTAATCGATTTTTTAGCAGATTCAGATAAATTTATAGAAGCTAAGATACATAGATTGACAGGTTGGAGTTATAGTTACAATAGTTAAAAAACTATTGACAAATATCTGTACCCTCTTTTAAAATACATACAAAACCTGTTTCTTTGGTGATACGAACTGTTATATCACCAGACGTATGACTCAGTATGATTTTACAACCCTCATCTTTAGTAACCAATCTTTGAGTACCTCCACTGTTGTAGGGGGTATCCATACTACTCTGTTTTCCAGTAAAAGGTCTTCCTAGATGATCAAAAGATATTCTATTCTGAGAACATCCCCCCTTTAGTTTCACATCTGTAATACCATACTTTTTACCAATATTTAGTGTAGCCATTCCCCTAAAACCATCATCTCGAATATCTATCGCTTGGGGGTCACCATACCCACCTGTCATAATTTGATCTGCATTTTGTGGATTTATCGCTATCTCTGATTCACTTGCATCACCTGTACTATTTCCAGCTGTATCTGAAAATATAGTATAAGCATATTTATCATCTGTATATTTACTTTCACTAAAAACTAACTGCCATCGCTCCTTATACCATATGATATTGCCATCATCATCTTTTCTGTTTTTATCATATCTATCATCACTCATAGCTAAATGTTGTGTATATCGAATATGTGATGCAAGTTGTGTTGCAGCTTCGTGAAGTGGATCTGTCTTTGTAGTTGGAAGAATTACAGCTGCTAAAACACCCATAATAACAAGTACGAATACTATCTCCATCATTGAAAAAGCTTTTTTCATTATCTGTACCTATAAATTTAGAGAGGGAAGTTGTTAAAAAAAGATACTCAAGGAAAAACCTTGAGTATAAAAAGTAAAAAAATCTAGTCGATTTTCTCAGCCACTGGAACGTCATAAAGGATGTCATCCATTGGGTGTCTGTACATTGGCATTGCAAGACGTTTTTCATCAAGGATATGACCGATGAAACCGATTGAACGACCAACAATAAAGAATGCGTTTAGAGTACCAGAAGCGATAAATTCATTGATTTCAGTTTCCGTATAACCTAACGCTCTCCACATATCTACCATTAAGATACCGATAGTACCATCAACGTTTAAGATAAGGTTCTCTTTTTTAGATGTAGTAAGAGCTTCAACAGTTCTTGCATAGTCTAAAAGTGGAGTAGATGGAAAATGCTCTGCAGCATAGTTCATAAGACCAGTTACACGTAAATCTGGGTTCTTAAGAGATTTGATACGGT
>JAYEGK010000107.1:0-3247 GCA_034716265.1 Campylobacterota bacterium | reverse complement strand
TAAGATTTAAAGAGATAGCCTTTGAAATAAATGAGAGTGGAGTAAAAGCATTAGGGATAGTATCTTTGACAAGTTTTCTTATAGGTCTTGTTATCGCGTATCAATCTGCATTTCAGTTAAAGCTTTATGGAGCAAATATTTTTATAGTGGATATGATAGGAATATCGATACTACGAGAGTTAGCTCCACTCATTACAGCTATTGTAATAGCGGGAAGAAGTGGTTCTGCCTTTACAGCACAGATAGGAGCGATGAAAATAACTGAGGAGTTAGATGCGATGCGAACTATGGGATTTGACCCCTATATATTTTTAGTTATGCCTCGTATTATAGCACTTATGATAACACTTCCTCTTCTTATCTTTATTGCAGATATTATGGGTATTTTAGGTGGTATGGTAGTTGCAAATATTGATTTGAAAATTACAGTGGAACTATTTGTAGAACGTTTTCATGAAGTGGTTGGGATTGAGCATTTTTTTATAGGTATTTTAAAGGGGCCTTTCTTTGCATTTCTAATCGCTTCTATATCTATTTATAGAGGAATGATGGTTAAAAATGATACTCAAAGTATCGGTTTTAATACTACAAAAAGTGTTGTTGAAGCTATCTTTGCAGTAATAGTTTGTGATGCAATATTTTCAATAGCTTTTACAAGTTTGGGTATATAATGGATAGTATCATTAAAGTAGAGGGTGTTAAAACAGTTTTTGATAATAGAGTTATTCATAATGGATTAAATCTTACTATAAGTAAAGGTGAGATTTATGGACTACTGGGACCTAGTGGATGTGGTAAAACTACTCTTATGAGAGAGATGGTGATGCTCCAAAATATTCACGGAGGGGAGATAGAGGTTTTAGGGCATAGCATAAAGGGTATCTCTCATACCAATGCTCAAAAACTGCGTAGAGATTGGGGTGTTTTATTTCAAGCTGGAGCTCTTTTTTCCTCTTTAAGTATCGCTGAAAATATAGCACTTCCATTGCAGGAATATACAGATCTCTCAAAGTCGATGATAGAGGATATAATTAAATTTAAACTTGATTTAGTTGGTTTAAAACAGGGTGATGCAGATCTATTTCCATCACAAATAAGTGGTGGTATGAAAAAAAAAGCTGGTTTAGCACGTGCATTAGCGATGGATCCGAAACTTCTATTTTTAGATGAACCAACAAGTGGTTTAGATCCTGTCTCAGCTAGAGATTTTGATGCTCTTATTTTAGAGTTACGCTCTTTATTAGGTTTAACTATTGTGATGGTTTCCCATGATCTACAATCTATATACGATACCATAGATAAAGTTGCAATTATAGACAATAAAGTGATAGCATATGAGGGTAGTTTAAATAATATACAATCTGTAGAAAATCAATTTATACAGACATTTTTTGGAAAATTTAATGAATAATAAAGTAAATTATAGTGCTATCGGTTTTATAGTTCTAGTAGGGTTTTCTCTTATGATGGGATTTGTCTATTGGTTATTAAAACCAACTGTTGATGAAAAAACTCAAAAATATTTGATCTATTTTGATGAATCGGTATTAGGTTTAAATGTAGATGCACCTGTTAAGTATAAAGGAATAAGTGTTGGTCGTGTATCGAAACTGCAGATAAGTCCCTATAACTCTGAACAAGTTGAGGTTTTGATTACTATTTTAAAATCTACTCCTATAAAAATAGATACAGCTGCAAAATTAACAGCGCAGGGTATAACAGGACTCAGTTATATAAATCTTAGTATGGGGAAACACTCTTCAGCGAGCTTAGTTGTAAAAAATAGTGAAAAATATCCTATCATTAAATCTATCCCATCAATATTTGAAGAGATAGGTAGTTCCATAGGGGACGTATCTAATAGACTAACAACTACATTAACTCAAACAGAGAAGTTATTAAATGATGAAAATCAGAAACAGATAGCTCTGTTGTTGACAAGAACAGCAAATATCTTAGAGAAATTTGAAACATTATTAGATGAAAAAACTATGATTAGTATGCAAAATAGTGTTCAAAATGTAGAATCATTAACAAAAAATATAGATAAAATGATACCAAGTGTAGATAGTTTTATCGATACAAGTAAAGATTGGGAAAAAAATATTCATACATCTTTTGATTCTATTATGAATAGTTACCTAGGTATTAGAGCCTCTATGGATGAGATAAGAAGAGCGGTATCTAGTGGGCAGTTTAATGTTAAAGAGATTACATCAGATCTGGTACCTACTATGAATAACACTCTATTGGATATGCAAGAGTTGATAGTCAAGTTTGGTGGTAGTTTAGAGCAGTATGATAGAAGTCCAAGTGATATTTTATTTAAACAAGAAGAGATAAATAAAGGTCCGGGGGAGGAGTAGATGAGATACTATATACCTATACTATTTGTATCATTTTTATTTTTAGGATGTACTCCAAGTAGTCCAAAAATTTCTGAATATGTTGTTAATGTCAAGATGGATACACCAACTTTTGTAGAGAAAGGGTGTAGCGATAGCTCATTAAAAATAGGACAAGCTTTTAGTTCAAACTCCTTAATGCTATTAGCTATGAACTATGGTTTAGGTGATTATCAACAGCTTACATTTTCGCAATCATTGTGGTCAGAATCACCAAATAAAGCTATAACATCTGCACTTACACAATATATAAAATCAACGCAACTCTTTAAAAATGTACAGATAGCTAAATCAAGAAGTCGCAATAACCTTTTACTAGAGATAAATATAGAAGATTTTAAACAATATTTTTCAGAGGATGAAAAAAGTTCCTATGTCAATATATCTATCGACCTGACTCTTTTAAATTTAAAAACAGGTCGTACTATCGAAACGAAAACTTTTGAGTCAAAAGAGATAGTAGAGGAAAATAGTGCCAAAGGAGGAGTTATCGCTCTAAATAAAGCACTTCAAAAGATTTTTATAGAGAGTGGAATTTGGTTAAGTGGAGTTTGTAGATGATAATAGAGAGAGAGTATAGAGATAGAAGAGAAAAGCTAGGAAAAGAGCTAGCTAAAAAGAGTATAACAGTTCTATGGAGTAGCTCCTATCAAACACGTTCAAATGATACAGAGTTTCCTTTTAGACAAAATAGTAATTTTTATTATCTTACAGGTTTTAAGGAGGATAATAGCTCTCTTATTATTTTAAAATCAAAGAGGAAGATAAAAACCATTCTTTTTGTTCAAAAAAAAGATAAATTACTAGAGCTTTGGAATGGAAAAAGGTTAGGTGTAAAAAAG
>JAYEGK010000106.1:0-3259 GCA_034716265.1 Campylobacterota bacterium | reverse complement strand
TTTTTGAGCATCTCCAAGTGGAGTAACAATTGGTTCAAATTGAACCTTTGTTGCTAGAGTGCCAACACTAGTAGTTGCATCTATGCCGTTTATTCCATCAACTCCATTAGTACCGTTTGTTCCGTTTGTTCCGTTAGTACCATCTGTACCTGCAACTCCATTTGTGCCATTAGTACCGTTTATACCAGCAACGCCATCACTTCCATCACTTCCACCACATCCACTTAGTGATGCAAGTAGTACACTCGCAGCTACTAAACTAATCCATTTACTCATTGTACTCTCCTGAAATTATATATTCAAGATAGTAACTTTAAAGAATTATGAGAGAATTACTGCAAGATTACAAAAGTCGTATGATTTAGTTTCAATGTCACTCTTTTATAATAAAGAATTTACAAAGATAACAAAGCATAGGAGAGAAATAGTTTACTCTAGCGAGTGAAACTATTTCTAAAATCCTGTTGCAATGGTACCAGCTCTCATTGGAAAGATTACAAATGCACCAACAGCGGGTAAAATAAATAGAAATATAACTATCATTAGATACATATTTAATGTACTAACCTTACCCTTTATCTGATAGAACTTATCTTGTCTCATCTCCTCTGATTGTGTCATAAAGATATTTTTAACACCTATCCCAGTCTCTTCACTTAAGATAAGAAAGTCAACTATCTTTCCCATAGCTTCACTATCTACTCGATTTTTAAGGTTTTGATAGGCCTGTTTTGTACTGTAATTTGTCATCTCATACTCAAGAATAGCTATCTCTTTGAGAAGTTCATCATCTATAATATTTTTAGCTTTTGTAGAGACAGTAAAAAAAGCATTTTTAAGACTACCTCCAGCTTCTAGGATAACATTTACCAAATCTAAAAAAGTTCCCAAATCTTTATCTATCTTTTCAACTCTTTCCGCTTTTGCTATCTCTATATATATCTGTCCACCAAAGATCATAAGGATAATACCAACAATAATAGCGATAATAGCGATAGTTTTTGAAAAAAGTAGAGGTAAAGCTATCATAATGATAAGACCTATCAGTCCAAAAAGTAGACGAGCTTCTGTATACTCCTTATGGGTAATTCCTGCTTGAATGAGTTTAAAACTTAAACTATTCGTATCATCTGTTTTCTTTATCTGTTGCTGATTAACGATACTTACAATATCAAGTTTTGATAGTAGGATAATATTTCGTTTTCTTTTTTGCTGTTTTATAATATATAGAGTAAGAAGAACAGATAAGATAAATAGAGCAGGGGCAAATAAAATAATATAGAGCATTATCTAATCCTTTATTTTTGTCATCATATTATTTATAAAAAGACCAAAAGAGACCCAGATAATAATAAAAAACATCTGTAATTTACCCTCACTTGAACCAAAAAAATGCTCATCTAAAGCACCTTTAAAAACATTGTCCATCATCATATACATACCGACAGTTAAACCTATAATCATATATGTTCCTATCTTAATCTCTTTTGTGGATGATGTTATCTCCTGTTTTATCGTACCTTGGTCATGAAGTGTTTTTCTTAGGGTTTCAAGTGTATTTGAAAATTTTCCACCTGATGACCGTCCTATCGATATTACAAGATAAAAAATTCGTAACTCTTTTGATTCTACTAGTTTAAATATCTTTTCAAAAACTTTATCTTCACCTATTATATCTTTCTCTTTTATATATATACTAAAAACATCTCTTGTAAACTTTGATTTACTTGTTAAGATAGATTTTTTAAATGCTTGTTCAAATCCCACACCACTCTTCATCATACTTGTTACTTTATCTATAATAGATTTAAGTCCATAGTTAAACTCCTCTTGACGGTTTACAATAATTTTATTGAGAACCATATAGGGAAAAAGAGAGAAGATAGCAGATGCAATAACAGATGCTATAAGGGATTTCATCACCATAAATAGAAAAAAACCTACTAAGATACCAAAAGAGATAGAGATAGTTATAAAGATATATTCAGCATAGCCATTTGTAAAACCACCATAGCTCAACTTCTGTTTTATAAAACTTACCGTATGCTCTTTTTTCTTTATATCTTTTTTCTTTGTATCTATAATCTTATGTGTATCATCTGATAATATCTCTATCATACGGTTTTTTCTACTTGTATCTCTATAAAGTATCAAAAGAGCATATAGAAGAAGTACAGCTAAAAAGGGTATAGTGATGATAGCGATTAAGATTTTATCTTCGTAAGGCAATATTATCTCTCTTTTTGAATATCTTGAAAGTGAGGCCATTTATGAAATAGTTGCGAATCTTTACGAATAAATTCATCTAAATGCTCATCCTTCCATCCACACATTTTAGATGGTAGATCTTTTCTAAGTTCATCTATTAACATCTGTCTTGTAAATTCAAAGTTAGGGTTAAATATTCTATTGTCTATATCAACGCCAAACATATTCATCTGCTCTATTGTTCTACTTGGACTTGCTAGAACCTCAAATTCACCTTTTGTTTTTTTCATATCTGTAGTATCTCTTTCAAACTTAAAGATATGATTGAGGGAGATAACACCATTATCCTCCATTCTTTTTTCTACTTCAGATATAGTGATAAGTTTTCTACTACCATCAGGAAATCTTACAAGTTGTATGATAACATCGATAGCTGAGACAATTTGTGATCGGATAAAACCGATACTCGCAGTTGGTCTCGCTTCAAGATACATATTTTCAACACGTACAAGAGCTTCTTTTGTGTTATCTGCATGTACTGTTGTCATGGAACCTGGATGTCCAGTATTCATAGCATTAAGCATTACAACTATCTCTGGCCCTCTACACTCCCCAACGATAATTCTTCTTGGACTAGAACGTAGGGCTGAACGAAGAAGAAAATCCAAAGAAACAGCACCCTTTCCCTCCTCATTTGCCATACGTGCTTCATAAGAACGAACAAGATGACAGGGCATCTGAGGTTGCATCTCTTTGGTGTCTTCTATAACCATCAACTGTTCGCTATCCTCTACAAATCTAGTGATAGCGTTAAGAAAAGTTGTTTTACCACTAGATGTACCACCTGAAACGATAATGTTACATTTTCCTTTTGAGAGCTTTATAAGATAGTAAGCCATCTTATAATCCATCTGACCAGATTCTATTAACATCTCTAAAAGAAGTGGTAGGTCATTGAATTTTCTTATTGTGATACAACTTCCATTGTTTGCAGCGATAGGAGGAATCTGTACCTCAACTCTTGAACCATCACTGAGTTTGCTAGATATTA
>JAYEGK010000105.1:0-15743 GCA_034716265.1 Campylobacterota bacterium | reverse complement strand
AGAGTATCTCTATCTGAGTTTGCTGTCAAAAATATAACAGGTATTGAAAATGTTAATGGGTTTCTTTTAAGATGCTGACACACCTCTATACCACTCATCTGTGGCATCATAATATCTAAAAGAATAAGATCAAATTTTTTCTCATTCACTAACTCTAAAGCAGTTATCCCATCTGTTGCTGTTGTTGTTTCATATCCTGCTACTTCAAGTATGTTTTCAACGATGGTAATATTCTCTGGTACATCATCTACAATTAATATTTTATATTTTACATCTTTCATAAATTTTCATCCTATCTTTTATAATATTTAAAATCTTCTTGTGCTTTTTTTCTAGCTGAACTGAAATCCATAATATCTCCACCATACTGATCTTGAAAATGTTTGGCATCATCAATAGTTTTAAAAGCATATTTACTAATTCGACTCATAGTCCCTCGTTTTTTACTACCAACTACATAATAAGCCTCTCCAACTGGAATTAACTTTAATGATAAAAGATCTACTACTTTTGGATTTTTAAGAGTTACCCCTTCACCTAAATGCTCCTCTAAACAGTGTAAAGAGCAATATTGATATTTTGTACCTTCAGATTCTGAAGCATGAGATGTCTTATAAAATTTTACCAAATCCATACCACATTTAATGCAATAGTTCTTTTGACTACCACTTTGAACTAAGACAGCATCTTTTTTATCAACTGTTTGAAACTGTTTATGAGAGATGGCAAAAGTTTTATTGGAGTTACACCCTAATACTAAAAAGAGAGATACAATAGTTACAACAATTTTAATCACTAGCTTCCTTTATTACAATATATTATCATTTATTAATTATAATAGAGCTAAAATAACCGATAAAGAACAAATTTACCTTGAGAGAAAAAAATGAAATCAAAGATAATACATTATATAAAAGAGATTCTACTTTTCGTCGTTGTTATGACAATATTTGCAAATCTAATTAGTCTTTATAAAAGTGCTGATTTAAATAATGCACCCTTAGATATTAAAAATATTACCTTAATAAATGATAAAGAGTATAAGATAGATACAGATAAACCTGTTTTAGTTCATTTTTGGGCGACTTGGTGTCCAACTTGTAAAGCAGAAGCTTCAAATATTGATTTTATTGCAAAGAGTTTTCAAGTTATTACAGTAGCTGTAAAATCGGGAAAAGATAGTGATATAAAAGATTTTCTAGATACAAATAGTTTAAACTTTATGGTAATAAATGACAAAAATGGCAAGATGGCTCAAAAATTTAATATAGCCGCCTATCCAACAACATTTATCTATGATAAAGATAGGAAGTTAGTATTTAGTGATGTTGGATATACTACAACTTGGGGATTATATTTAAGAATGTGGTGGGCGAAACTTTAACTTTTGTTTACCTCTAATAATATCTCATCTAGTGATTGAAAAAGCTGACTACTTGATTCTTCCATATTTTTAAAGTTATCCACTATGAGTGGTATATTTTCTAAAACTTTATTTAATTCAATATATTCGATATTTTTATGGACATAGTCATGTACTAATTTATGAGGATGTTCTAGTTTACTGAAGGCCTTTGTATCCCCAAATTTTTCTTCCCCTATTTCATTATACCATTTTCCTAGCCTGCAGTTATTGTGATTAGACAATATTAACGGCTCCACTTTTTCCTGTAAAAGAGATGCATAAGCAACTGTTTTATAAACGATGTTATCTAACTTTACAAGTGTTATAAAATTAGTGTTTTCAACAAAAGCTGAAAGCTCTTTATTGGTATTGGCATGCATATTAATATTTTTAATAATCTCTTGAGAAACTTGAATTTTATCATCTATATCAACAGCAGTAATTTTAATATTTTCGGATAGATCACTAATACTATGTGCACCCTGCTGTAATGTTTTTGTAGTATGAGATATTTCCATCGTAGCTTTTTGTGTACGCTCAGCCAGTTTTCTAACCTCATCTGCAACAACGGCAAATCCTCTTCCATGCTCTCCAGCTCTAGCAGCTTCGATAGCAGCATTTAATGCAAGTAAATTAGTTTGATCTGCTATATCTTTTATCAGGGATAAAACATTATCAATCTCTGCTGTTTGAGATAAAAGTGTAACAATAGCTTCATTTATACTCATAACAAGTTGAACTAAACTATCTGTATTCCTACTTAAGTTTTCGATAGATTCTAAATTTTGTGAAGCCTCCTCTGAAATTGTCTTTGAGGAGGAGGAAACCTTACTTATATTTTCTAAGCTATCGTTTAAAGCCTCTTGTATTTTTAGTAAACTTCCTTGAATTCCACCACCTATGTTATGAAACTCCTGTGCTAGTTCTCCCCTTTTTTTCGTTTCTTGTGTTTTGATGATGCTATCAACCCCTACAACAACGAGTTGTGCATTGTGACCAAAAGAACCTTTCAATCCATCTTTATCTACATTTCTGTGTGTCAATCCCTCGCTTGCACTATCTACAGATGTTTTTGTTTCTCTCATAAAAGCTTCTGTTTGATCTAGCATATTATTTAAAGACCATGCTACTTCACTCAAGGGGTCATCTGATGGTATAGCTGTTATACGACGATCTAAATTTCCAACAGAAGCATCCTTTACTACAGAGAGTAGCTTTTCAAATAGTTCCCTATCTACACCTATTTTACTACTATCTAATCCAAACATTATAATGCTCCATTTTGTAAAAAGTTTATATATTCATCGTAATTCATATCTTCTGATTTTAAAAACTTTGTTAAATATTTAAAAGACTCCTCTATGCCACCCTCTCTCTCTTTTTCTAACAATCTTTTATATAAATTTTCAATAATATTTATCGCATTATTATTAGGTTTTCTTCGTACAGAGTAATAACCGATAATATTTTCTCTAAAATCGATAGAAGCTGTTACATTAGCATAAACCCAATAGTAGTTTCCATCTACAGATCTATTTTTCACATAAGCAAATATCTCTTTCCTATTTTTAATCCTATCCCATAATAGTTTAAAAATCACACGAGGCATATCTGGATGCCTTATTATATTATGAGGTTTTCCTAAAAGTTCTCTTTCACTTAAACCAGAAAATTTTATAAATATCTCATTGCAATAAGTTATATTCCCTTTTAAATCTGTTTTTGAAACTATAAAATCATCTTTTTTCATAATATTTTGCATTATCTATCCCTCTTTTTATTAAACTATTTAGTTATTCGTACTCTTACAGATTGTTCATGGGCTGTTAAACCCTCAGTATTTGCTATCAAGGCACACTCTTCACCAATCTCATTAATAGCTTTTTTACTAAATGCAATGATAGAAGTTTTCTTCATAAAATTTTCAACACCCAGTGGAGAATAAAATTTTGCTGTTCCCCCTGTTGGAAGTGTGTGATTTGGTCCCGCTACATAATCACCTATCGCTTCTGGAGTGTTGTGACCTAAAAAAATCGCACCAGCATGTTTGATAAGTGGTAAAAGTTCAAAAGGGGAGTTAGTTGCAACCTCTAAATGCTCAGGTGCGATCTCATTCATCAATGCTATCGCTTCTTCCATAGTTTTTGTTACTATAATAGCACCTCTCTCCTCTATAGATTTTCTAGCTATCTCCTCTCTAGGAAGTTTCACTAACCAATTTTCTATCTCTGTTTTTACTGCATCAGCTAGTTTTTGTGATGGTGTTATGAGTATTGAACTCGCCATCTCATCATGCTCAGATTGAGAGAGTAAATCTATCGCCATATGATTTGCATCTGCACTATCATCGGCTAAAATACCTATCTCACTAGGTCCCGCTATCATATCTATATTTACATCACCAAAAACCATCTTTTTTGCAGTCGCTACAAAAATATTACCAGGTCCCGTTACTACATCTACTTTAGGGATAGTCTCTGTTCCATACGCCATAGCGGCGATTGCAGAAGCTCCACCCACTTTATAAACTTGATCAACTCCACAAAGATGACAAGCAGCAAGCAAAAGAGAGTTTGGTTCATTGTCTGGTGTTGGAGTACAAACTACTATATTTTCAACTCCAGCAACCTGCGCGGGAATAACGTTCATTAGAAGTGAGGATGGATAAGCAGCCTTTCCTCCAGGAATATAAAGTCCAGCACTATCAACTGCCGTTACACGTTGCCCTAAAATAGTACCATTAGATTCATCATCAAACCATGATTTTGGTTTCTGTTTTTCGTGATAAGTTTTAATTCTGTCATAGGCTAAATGCAATGCAGATTTTAATTTTTCATCTAACTCATCATAAGCTTTACTCATAGATTCAGTAGATATTTTCAGATCTTCATCTGATGATGGAGTCCAGTTGTCAAATTTTGCTATATGTGTTTTAAGTGCTGAGTTCTTATCACTTTTTATCTCATCGATAATATTTCCAACAATAGAGCTAACCTGAGCCATATCCATTTTTCCACGTTGTAGTAGTTCATTAAATTCTTGATTAAATGCAGAAGAGTTTGTTGTTGTAAATACCATTATATTTCCTAAGTTTTTTTTTAAAATTATTTGCTATTATATCTAAAATAAAACATTGAAATTCATAATAAGGAATCGATTTGAAAAAAATCATTTTAAGTAGTTTAGTAACATCAACACTACTCCTAGCAACACAAACTCCTGAACAATTAACTGCAGATATAGCTCAAGCAAATGCAGATATAGAAAGTTTACAAGCAAAAGTAGTTGAACTCACAGCACAACTACCAACAAACAACAGTTTTATCACTCATTCAGAGTTAGGTTTCATTATGACTGATGGAAACACAGAAACTATCTCTTATAATGCAGATATATCGATTCTTAAAAGTTTTAATGAGCATAAGTTTAAACTCACATTCAATGGTCAATATGCTTACGATAATACCGATAAAGCTAATTCAGAGATTAAAAATCAATACTTTACAGAGTTAACATATAACTATAGTTTTACAGATAGTTTTGCTTTTACTTACCTCAACGGTTTTAAACAAGATAAGTTCTCAAACTTTGATTATCAATTTTATACTGGACCTGGGGCAACATATAAACTCTTAACTTCAGATACTCAAAACTTAGAGTTAGAGGGAAATATACTCTATTCTGTTGATAATATTTTAGGTGAAAACACTCCCCAAAGAGAGGAGTACAGTGCATATAGAGCTAAAGTAGCGTATGCTTTACAGATAGTTGAAAATTTAAACTTTGATCAAGAACTCTCATATAGAGGTTCCTTTGAAGATGAAGAAAACTATTTTGTCTATTCAAAATCAGCATTATCAAGTAAAATAAACGATATCTTCTCAGCAGGTCTAAGTTATACACTTGAGTATGTAAATGAAGCTGGTGAAGCTGAACATACAGATGGAACGTTAACGGCAAGTATTATTATAGATTATTAACCTCAATGATAAAATTGAGGTTTTTGAACTATCTCTTCTCTCTCTTTGCAAATTCAGTTTTTACAATAGCTAATGCTTCTAAAAACTGTTCAGCTCCTATCGCACCTGGTATCGGTGCATACATCGGCTCACTATCTGGCATTAAAAACCAGATAGCGGGTGTTCCTGGACTCCATAATTTTTTTGGTAGATAATCATTCTCATCAGAGTAGGAGATTATCGAGATATAATCTCTATTTAAGGCTTTAATCACCCGTTTATCTTTTAATGTTGTTTCATCTAAAATAACACAATATTTACATGTGTGACGAGAAGATATAAATAAAACTGGTTTATTTAGCTCTTTTGCTTTTTTGATACCACTATTAAAATCTTTTTCCCAATTAACCTCTGATGCCATTAAGGAAGAGAGCATCATACTCATTATAAAAACTATTTTTTTAAGCATATTTTTTTACCTTTTTAAGTAACTCTTTTGAACAATTCAATGCACTTTTATCTGTAACATCTATCACTATATCGGCTAAAGCTAAATACTCTGGTCGACGGATCTCATATAACTCTTTTGCCTTTTCTAAATCTTGTAAAAGAGGTCTTTTTTTAAGCTTATTCTCTGCATTTGGATGGCTTTTAATACGTTGAATAATAGCATCAAATGGAGAATCAAGAAGAACTACTGTTCCTATTTTTTTTAAATTTTTTACTTTATAGAACCCTCCACCTGTTGAGATAAGAGTATTTTTAACACTTTTTTGAAGCCATAGAGAAACTTGCTTCTCTAACTCTCTAAAATAACCCTCTCCATTCTCTTCAAAAATCCTCTTAATCTTACGATTTTGCATACTCTCTATCATATCATCTGTATCAACAGTCATATATTTAGAGTTTTGTACAACTTCACGAGCTACACTACCCTTTCCTACACCCATAAATCCTATTAAAACTATATTTTTCATATCTCTCCTTGTTATTTAAATGCACTCATATCAAAATCAGGTTCTGTTTTTTTTGTTTTGAGATATATCAAAATGGGTGCTAAAATATTATATTGTAAAACAATCATACTTATGATAAAGCTGATAGCTGAAAATTCAAAAAAATAGGGTATATGAAAAGAGATTATAAACCCTATCAGTGCTACTATAAAAAAACTAAACTGTATTTTTGCTAATCTCTTATCTATCATCTCCGTTATAGTTGGTATAGTCATATAACCCATTGCATTAAGATGAAACCATACAAGAAAAGGGATTATTTTATATAACATTCCTGTCATTATTGAAAAGATAAAACCACCCCCTATCAAGATAGCAACCATCACTATATACTCATAACTAATAAATTCATCAAATACCCATAAAAACACCCCTAATGCTAGAAAAATACTTGATGCTCTCCAATACCAAATAGTAACATCAGAAATAGGACGTTTTCTCTCATTTAATTTTTTCCAGATAGTTGTTGCAAATGCTAAAAAGAAGAGTGCTATCCAAACTTTTCCTAAAAATGCATACTCCTCTAAAAATAGATTTAAAAGTAGCCAAATAACTAAACCCGCCGAAACAAGATGCAGTATATAATTTGTACAAAAATTTTTAAAATGTGGTGCAACATAAAACATCGGTAAAACTTGAAAGGAAACTCCGATAATCAAAATACCGATAAATCCAAATATAGCCATTACACTATGGATATTTGCAACAATAAGATGTAACTCTGAATGAGAACCAGTTATGTATGAAGATAATAAGAAAATGCCCAGAACAACTATTATAAAAGCAAAAAACATACTCGTTCTCATACCAAGAATAGTTGCTGTAATATTTTTAACACCTCTAATAGCAGACAAGACAGAGATAATCATAATAAAAAATCCACTACCAAGAGAGAGGAAAGAGAGAAGAGAAAAAAGAGAACTATTTTGTAAAAGTCCTAAAATCATCATAATCAGTCCAAAACTCATTAAGAGATGTGCTATCCTTGTGATTAAGACAACTTTATAGATTTTAGCACCTGCTAAAACAGGTAACATCTGTGTTAATGCACCAAACATTACAAAACTAAAAAATCCTACTGTTATTATATGTGTAGTAACAATAGCCTCTATCGAATATCGGCTCATAAAAGATGTTATATCACTAAAAAGTAATAATATACCTGCTAATACTCCAAAGAGTGGTGCCGTTAAAAAAAATCTCAACGGTACATCTATTGGAGGAGCTTGATCTGTTGATAATCCTGTAAAATTCATTACATATATCCTTTATTCGACTATTATTGAGTCCATCATAGCTATAATACGATCAGATTCAGCACTTAAATGTTGTTGTGCCATAGGGTATAGCATCTGTTCCTCTTTCATATTATGTTGTTGTAGTAATATCATCAATGTTTCAGTCAAACCAAAAAATTTATCTCTATTATCTGCCTCAATAGATTCTAAAAGTTGTGCCATTAAAGCTCTCATCTGAGTATGTTCCTGTCTCATCATAGCCGTTGGACCCTGTGTCATACCCGTTTTTGCCTCAAACTCTACAAACATTACACGCTCTTCCATCTGAAAATGTTTCTCTGTTTCATTAATAAACTCTTGTGTTATAACCTTTGCACTCCCCAGTGAATCATTCGCCTTATTTTCCATCTCTGCAAATATCTCATCACATCTTCTATGGTCTGCTGATAAAAAATCTCTAATTGTTGCCATCAGTTTATACCTTTTTATTTCAATATTTTTTGTATTATATCAAAAGGAATTATTAACTATATATAAACTATAATTGGTAAATTATCTAAAAGGTTTTGAATTGCCAATTAAAAACTTAAAATTAAAAGCTATTTTCACTCTTTTATTCCTATTTTTATACTCTATCTCATTTACTTACAATCTTGAAAAAAAAGATTTGGCTGTCGAAAAAGAGTTAGATAAGTTTACTCAAAAACTAGAGAATAGTTTTCAAAATATTGTACAAGAAAACTATAATGAAGCAGAATCTACAAGCTCTATTCTTCATGGTGAAGAGCTTTTACTCACAAGTATGTCAAAAGCATCCAATAGTAGTGAACAGGAAAAAAATATTTTAAGAGATAAACTTTTTTTACATCTAGAACCTCTCCATCAGATGCTAAAACATGATGGTGTCCTTAGTTTCCATTTTGCACTTTCAGATAGCACATCTTTTTTAAGAATGCATCAACCACTCTATTTTGGAGATGATTTATCACTTATACGTTATACATATAAAATTATTGAGAAAACACATAGGGAGATATCAGGCTTAGAAGATGGAAGATTTAATCTTAGTTTTAGATATCTTTTTCCTCTCTTTAATGAAGAGGAAAAATATCTAGGTGCTTATGAGATCTCTTACTCTTTGGAGTATATGCAGCAACAGATGTTAGAGATTAGTCTTATAGAAGCAGAAATTTTAGAAAAAAACTCTCTCTATGAAAACAACCTATGGCAAGAGAAGATAGATACTATTCATAAAAATATTGAAAATAACCAAACTTTCAGTATATATACTGATGATAACGGAATTATTAAAACTGCCTCTTTTTTACCATTAGAAAATACTCAAAAGAATGATATATTAGCCTATATAATCTCCTATTCAGAAAGTAAATATATTAAAGAGATTGTTGATAGGTTTTATACCAATATTCTTGTTCATCTCATATTTTTATCTTTAACTCTTTTTTTACTCTATCTACTTACTTTACATGAAGAGAAGATTAGAGAGGAGAGAGAACGTTTTCAACTTGCAATAGATAGTTCAAATGATGGTATTTTAGACTGGAATATAAAAAAAGATATCACATATTTTTCTCCTAGATGGAAAGCTATACTTGGATATGCTGATAGTGAGATAGGAACCTCTTTTAGTGAACTAACAGATAGAGTTCATAAAGATGATAAAAAACGATTTGAAAAAGAGATAACCTCTTTACTTAGCCTCCATCAAACAATCTTTGAATTAGAGTATAGAATGCAAAAAAAAGATGGAAGTTGGATATGGATACTTGGTCGAGCTAAAGCTCACTTTGATGATAATTCAAATGCTATAAGAATGGTTGGTTTTCATAGTAATATCACACTCAAAAAAGAGTATGAATCTCAACAGGAGCAACTTATTCAGGAGCTAAAAGATATTGCAACATCAAAATCTGACTTTTTAGCAAATATGAGTCATGAGATTAGAACACCTATGAATGCTATTTTAGGATTTATCCAAATTTTAATTAAACAGGAAGAGGATGCTAAAAAACTGAAGAAATTTCATATTATTAACGATTCTGGAAAATCACTTCTAAGAATTATCAATGATATTCTTGATTTTTCTAAAATAGATAGTCAAAAGATGCTTATAGAAAAAGTCCCCTATAATATTAGGGATACATTTACACATATTCAGTCACTCTTTCTCTCAAAAGCAAAAGAGAACAAAATAGATATCTCTTTAAATATAGATAATAACATACCAATAAACTCTTTAGGTGATAGAGTAAGAATAGAGCAAGTTACATCAAATCTTCTTAGTAATGCTATCAAGTTTTCGATAGAGGATAGTGTTATCACAATAAATATCAGATATTTAGAGGATAAAAATTTGATACTTTGTGAAATTATTGATCAAGGTATCGGTATCTCAGAAAATAAGATAGAGCATATATTTGATGCCTTCTCTCAAGAGGACACCTCTACAACTAGAAAATATGGTGGAACAGGTCTTGGTTTATCTATATCCAAAGCTCTAGTAAAGTTAATGCATGGAGAGATTGGTGTCAAAAGTAAAATAGATATGGGAAGTAACTTCTATTTTACACTTCCTCTTTATGAAGTGCAACAGAAAGTAGATGAAGTTCAAAATATAGAAGATAAAAGTAATACTATATCGGGAAATATTCTTATAGTTGAAGATAATAAAACTAATCAACTCCTACTCACTATGTTTTTAAGTGAATATGATCTTACTTATAAGATAGCCAATGATGGTGTAGAAGCATTAGAGATCTTAAAAACTGAAAAGTTTGATATTATATTGATGGATGAGAATATGCCTAATATGAATGGTATAGAAGCTACTAAAATTATAAGAACGATAGATGAGATAAAAGATATACCTATCATAGCAGTAACAGCAAATGCAATCGATGGAGATAGAGCACGTTTTATAGATGCTGGTATGAATGAATATATATCAAAACCTATAGATGATGATGAACTCCATAGAATCTTAAAAATATTTTTAAATAAAGAGGGATTTTAGATGCAAAATAAACTTTTTTTATTACTTATAATTTCAACATCTCTTTTAAGTGATAGCCGCCAATTTAATGAGATAGTTCATAAAAATAAGATAGATATAAAATCTAAATCTTTAAAAAGTTGGATGCGTATTTTCAACTCAAGTGAAAGAATAAAATCTTCTGGTTTTACAGTGACAGAAACAGAGCGTTATATTATGCTAAAGGGTCTGAAATCAAAACAAAAAAAATCTAAAAACAGATATGCTAGGAGATTAAGATAATGAAAAAAATCACACTATATACACTATTTACACTCTTAAGTTTACCTCTAGTTGCAGATGATAATAAAACAAACTGGGTATATTTTGGAGAGTTTAAAACCTATTTTGCAAAGATTCATAAATCAAAATTAAAAACATCTAATTTTGATGAACTCTTAACTTACAACTCTTTACAACTAAATATAGACTATCTAAATAAAAATTTTTATCTCTCTGTAACACCCTATGCCTATATCTACATTACAGAGTCTGGAGATGAACTTTTAGGTGCAAACTACAACAAAACATTTAAAGATAAAGATCTGTTTTTTAGAAGTTTATATATGAGTTATAGTTTTAATAAATTAACTTTTGGTGCTGGAATATTACCTCTTAGCAATAGCTTTCCCATGCATTTTACAAAAGATTATTATCAAGATGGAGAGGGTCTAAATATTATTAGTGATTTAGACCCTTTGGCGATATTTGCTAAATATAGATTTAATGATGAAAATAAGATTCTTATTGGTACTGGTGTTTTAGATGCAAAATTTATTCCTACAGGTCACTATATTAATGAACATAATATCGATAAAAGTTATGGTATATTTATTACACAAACAGTTATTGAGGGTAAGTTTAAGATAATAAATGATTTCAAGTATACAGATATATATTTTGACAAAATAGAAACTGGAGAAATTTTCAATGCTGGTGTTGGTTTCTCGTGGGATGATTCTGAATACTCTGGATGGACATTTTACAATACAACGGCATTGAGTCTGTATAAAAACAACTCTATCGCTGCCAAAGATGCGATTATTGATAGTAATACGAAGATTACACCCTTAGCTATCTCAAACTTTCCTCATAGCTTTGTATTTGATAATAAAACCTATAAAGGTGCAGCAAATCTCTTTGGATTTAGAAAAGACTTAGACCTATTCAATATAGAATCATTTATAAACTTTGAATGGTTCCATACATTTAGTGATTGGGTATCTACAAATAAGGGTGCTCCCTATAACTCCAACTGTAATCAGATAAGTAATACTAGAGATAACTCCTATTTTATTAACTATGGTATAAGAGTTAATGAACTCTCCACTTTAAAAATAAACTATACTTATATAGAATTTATTGAAACTGAAAATATAGGAGCACCAAGCTCCACATCTGTAGAGGAGTCATTTGGTGCACAGAGGGATTTTGCAGATATTTTAAAAATCTCCTTTTCCTATAAATTTTAATAGTAGATTGACAATATTTAACTATAATAAAAACTTAATAAAAATGATGGATATATAAATGAAAAATAAAAAATTTATAACACTTGGCTTTGTAACAATCTCTCTTGCTCTCTCCATGCTATTCTCTTCAACTCTTTTAGCTAAAGAGGAGAAAGAAGATACAGAGAAACAGGAGCTTACAAGATTAGAAGCTCTCTCTAAATTTACAAAAGTTATTAGTATTGTTGAACAATATAATGTTGATGATATAACTCTTGAAGAGTTAATGGATAAAGCACTTAAGGGAATGCTTAATAACCTCGATGCTCACTCAAATTTTTTAACTCAAAAAGATTATAAAAAACTCAAGGTTCAAACAGATGGTGAGTTTGGTGGATTAGGTATTAGTGTTGGTATCAGAGATGGTGCATTAACTGTGATAGCCCCTATTGAAGATACACCTGCTGATAAAGCTGGTCTTAAATCCGAAGATATTATTCTAAAAATTGATGGAGAATCAACTATCGGTATGGGTATCGATGAAGCTGTTTCAAAAATGCGAGGAAAAGTTGGAGCACCTATCGACATAGTGGTCGTTCGAAAAGGAGAGGCTAAACCTCTTGATATTCATATTGTAAGAGGTATCATCACTATCGATTCCGTTTATACTAAACATATCGCTAATGATATCTTATATCTTCGAGTAACAAGTTTTGATAAAAAAGTTGCCGATGAAGTTAGCGATGCTATCAATCAAAAAAGTAGTAAAACTAAAGGGATAGTTCTTGACTTAAGAAATAACCCTGGTGGACTTCTAGACCAAGCAGTAAAACTTGTAGATATCTTTGTAGATAGTGGTGACATAGTATCTCAAAAAGGTCGTCAAAAAAGTGATGAAAAAGTTTACACAGCATCACCATCAACAACATTAACAAAAGTACCTGTTGTTGTTCTTATAAATGGAGGAAGTGCTAGTGCATCAGAGATTGTAAGTGGTGCATTACAAGATCATAAACGTGCCGTTATTTTAGGTGAAAAAACATTTGGAAAGGGAAGTGTCCAAGTTGTCCTTCCTATTACAAGTGAGGAAGCTATAAAATTAACTATTGCAAGATATTACCTTCCTAGTGGAAGAACTATCCAAGCAGTAGGTGTCACTCCAGATATTGAAGTACTTCCTGGAGAGGTAAAAACTCGTGAAAATGGCTTTGCTATCAAAGAAGCTGACCTCAAAAAACATTTAGAAGAGGAGTTAGAAAAAGTTGATGGTAAAAAAGATGATAAAAAAGATGATAAAAAAGATGATAAAAAAGCAGAGAAAGAGGATATAATTACACCAGAAATGATGAATAAAGATATTCAACTCAAAGAAGCAGTAGATATTATCAAAGCTTTAGTAATAATAAAAGGATAAAAATATGGAAAAAAGAGAACTACTCTACGAAGGCAAAGCAAAAAGACTATTTTTAACAGATGATGAAAACTTAGTGATTTCAGAGTTTAAAGATGATTTAACAGCATTTAACGGTAAAGAGAAATCTAGTGAATCTGGTAAGGGTGCATTGAACAATAAAATTTCAACTGAGCTTTTCAAACTTTTAGAAGCAAACGGTATACAAACTCACTTTGTTGAGATGATGGATGACAACCATATGCTTCATACTAAAGTTGATGTTATCTTAATAGAAGTAATTGTAAGAAATATTGCAACTGGTTCTTTAACTCGTAATCTTGGTATTAAGGATGGTACAGTTCTTCCATTTACATTAGTTGAGTTTGATTATAAAGATGATGATTTAGGTGATCCTAAACTCAATGACCAACACTGTCTTATTTTAGGTCTTGTTGAACATCAAGATGAATTGGATAAACTTCGTCGTATGGCAAGACAGATCAATGATATTTTACACCCTTACTTTTTAGAAAAAGGTCTTAACCTTGTTGACTTTAAATTAGAGTTTGGTAAAGATGCAAATGGAAATATAATCCTTGTTGATGAAATCTCTCCAGATAACTGCCGTTTTTGGGATGTTGATAGTGGTGAAAAAATGGATAAAGATAGATTTCGTGAAGGTCTTGGTGGATTAAAAGTTGCTTATGAGCAAGTGTTAAATAGAATATTAGGATAATAGATTATGATAACAGCAATAGTAAATGTATCTTTAAAAGCAGGTGTCTTAGACTCCCAAGGTAAAGCGGTTCACCATGCGTTAGATTCTCTTCACTTTGAAAATGTAAACGATGTACGTGTTGGTAAACAGATTGTCTTAAAATTAGATATAGACAACAAAGAGGAAGCTATGACAAGTGTAACAAAGATGTGTGAAGAGATTTTAGCAAATACAGTAATTGAAGACTATGAGATAGAGCTAATATAATGAAAGTTACAATAGTTCAATTTCCAGGAACAAACTGTGAATATGACACACAACATGCCTTTAAAGAGCTAGGTGCAGATACTGAGATAGTATGGCACAAAGCCAAATCACTTCCTGAAGATACAGACCTTCTAGTTGTGGCTGGAGGCTTCTCTTATGGTGACTACCTTAGAAGTGGTGCTATTGCAAAATTTTCTCCTGTTATGAAAGCGGTTACAACATATGCTAACAATGGTGGAAAAGTTTTAGGAATCTGTAACGGTTTTCAAGTTTTAACAGAAGCTGGTCTTTTACCAGGTGCATTAAAACGTAATGACAATCTGCACTTTATATCTAAACATCATACATTGAAAGTAGAAAATAACGACAATATCTTTTTAGAAAAACTAAATAATGGTGATGTTGTAAACATTCCTATCGCTCATCATGATGGTAACTATTATATAGATGAAGATGGACTAAAAGATTTAAAATTAAATAACCAGATTCTATTAACTTACTCTGATGAAAATGGTAATGTTAAAAATCCAAATGGTAGTATCGATTCTATCGCTGGTGTTTGTAATATTGAAAAAAATGTGTTTGGTCTTATGCCTCATCCAGAACGTGCGATGGAATCTATCCTTGGTTCAGATGATGGTGTTAAAATGTTACAAGGCTTTTTAGCATCGTGATAAAATTACTTTTACTTACTCTTCTTCTTTTAACATCAGTTTTTGCAGATAAAGTTCTCTATATGAACTATAAAGAGGTTCCAAAAAGAGTAGTAAAAGGTGAAATCTTCTCTATCACTGTAAAAACATTATCAACAGTTGAAAAATTTGATAATATTACCTATAAATTCTCAAAGCATTATGGATTAAAACTATTAACCCCTACTCCCCAAAGAGAGTTTATCGGTAAATATTTTCTTGATAAATTTTATTTTTTAACAACCAAAGATAGTGCAAGACTTCCAAATATCAAAGCTTCTATTGAAGCAGAAAAAAGCTATCCCTCCTTAACAATCACAGGAAAAAAGTTAAATGTTATCGCTCTTAATCCTAAAGAAAATTTCTCAAATATAATCGCAAACTCTTTTGAGTTAGTTAACTATAAAACAACATCCTTTGATAATCGATACAATATTCTTGTATTTGTTGCCAAAGCTACAAACACAGATATTAGTAGTTTGAAATTTCAAAATGTTATAAAACAGGGTGTTGAATCAAGTATACTTTCCCATTTAGACTCTCGAGTTACCT